>USAD01000020.1 GCA_900552415.1 uncultured Parabacteroides sp. | reverse complement strand
ACGGATACCAGCCTCATCAATAGCCTGTAAGATTTGTCCAACGTAGCCATCCAGTTCTGCCAACTTCCGGTAATAATCCGCCGTATCGTGTCCTTTCTCATGACCTACATGGTCCGGCTCATCAAAAACAATATTCAGCAAAGCCGGTCGGGCACGCTTGATGTATTCGGCGGCGTAACGGGCCGTCGCCCGCGAGACCTCCGGCTTGTCCGTCACATGCTTCTCATAGCTCATCGCCAACGTATCGACCACGTAACGAATGCCATCCCATTCATAGATCGTGCCGATCTCCGCCTCAGGCGCGGCCTCTCTCAACAGACTGAATACCGTGGGGAAAATCCCATGGTCGTTCGTCACCCGCGATGGCAACTCCGGCACCTTCGAGCCCCATTCCGTATAGCCATGCAGCTCCGGGCCGGCGCCCATATACATCGATGCCCAGTTGACCGCGCTCGAGGAGGGCAGGACCGAGCGCTTCTTCAACGTATAAGAGCCCTCCGCCATCAACCGTTTGACATTGGGCATCTCCGCCTTTTCCACACTATAGGCACCCCAGCCATCCAGGCCGATCAATACGACATGCTTCGCCTTCCAATTACCAGCCCAAAGAGACTGTCCAACCAGGAGGAACCCGAACATAAGCGCCATAAACAACCGATTTTTCATAACAATATAAGTTTTAATCATAATCATTTTTCGACCTTCAAGGCCGTAAAGTTAAGATTTAATCCTAAGAATCATAACGATCCGGACAAATCTTTCCGGTCATCCTTGTCATCTTACGACATAAGCAGGTTTGATCGCCTCAACCAAAAACACTACATTTGCCATCAGGAAAAACTCTAGTCCTTATTAACTTTATTATTTAATTATCATGAAACTGTATTTGAGACGAGGAATCTGGATGCTCCTCCTGGCGCTTTCCACTTATGTGACGCAAGCACAAGACATCCAGCTAAAAACAAGCGAGACACAATTCGCTATTGACAGCCGAGGCTATTACACCTCCATAAAGGTAAACCAACAAGAGATTCTTGAGGGAAAACAGTATCCCCTGGTTTCCGCAGGCAAGCAAGGCGAGTTAATCACTCCGACACATTTGTCAAAATCAGGAAACCAACTGCGACTGACCATGTCGGATGGAGGAAAAATCACCCTTCGCTACAAGGAGGCAGATACGCATGTCCGTTTAGATGCCAGCGCTGTTCCAACCCAATACGACATCCTGCTGTTCGGTCCTTTGGGTGTACGCCTCAATGAGGTAGTTGGCGAGGTGGTCGGAGTCGTTCAAGGTGAAGGACTGGCTTTCGGAGCCCAAGCCTTAAACATCAAGACTACCGCCGGATTACCAGACGAATATGCGGAACAGATCATGACAACCTTCGGTTACCAAGGCGAACCGGCTGTTCTCTCGGTCAGTACCGTACCAGGTTACAAACAGGCAGCTACAAAGACCGCATCAGGCGCGGTATTCCAACTCGCCGCCCGACGTCGAGACCGGGAAGAATACCGTCAGGTTTTACAAGTCAAGCAGTCGTGGACTTTACCTGTTAATGGAGAGGACGGCGTGATCAAAGGTGCGGCGATCGCCCTTTTCGGTTGCGAACGCAATAAGGCTCTCGAACGGATTGGCGAGATCGAGGTCGCCGAGCAATTGCCACACCCAATGCTGAAAGGCGAATGGGCCAAGATATCCAGAGAATCCATGAAATCTTACCTCATCTCCGATTTCACGGAAAGCAATCTCGACCAGACGCTTGAGAAGGCGAAAATCGCCGGCTTCGACTATATCTATCATGAAGGGCCATTCCTCGATTGGGGACATTTCAACTGGAACCCTAAATTCTCCAGCCAAGGCGATAACGGTGTCAAGGCTATGGTCGACAAGGCTAAGGTATCAGGAATCGGTATGGGAATACACTGCCTAAGCAATTTCATGACAACCAACGATGCCTATGTGACACCTGTCCCTTCCAAGCATCTGCTGAAACAGGGCAAACTGACCTTGGTTGATCCGCTCGACGCAAGCCAAACCGAAATCCTCATCGAGAAATCAGACCTCTTTGCCGTACCGCTGACACTCAATGCGCTCCAGATCGACAATGAGTTGATCTCTTTCGGAAAAGTAGAGGAACAAGGCGAGCGACTGCTCCTGAAAGATTGCGTACGCGGCGCTTGGGGCACAACCGCCACAACGCATGAGGCCAGCGCTCCATTATATAAGTTATGGGATTATCCCTACAAGACGCTTTTCCCGGATCTGACCCTGCAAGACGCATTCTCTGATCGTTTGGCCGAGATCATGAACAAGACAGGACTTTGCCAGATCTCTTTCGACGGACTGGAGGGCTGTTCTTATACGGGACAAGACGAATACGCCATGTCGAGGTTCGTCACCCGTTTCTTCAACCAGATTAAAACGCCCCTGCGTAACGACGCCAGCCGCTTGAGCCATAACACCTGGCATATACACACCTATACCAATTGGGGAGAACCGTGGGGCGAGGCGATGCGAACGGGACAAGTAGAAAGCCGGATCAAGAACCAGGTTTTCTATCGCCGTAACCTTTTCCCAAGAATGCTCGGCTGGTTCCTGATCCGACTCGCCGATCGCCGGCAGGAATGTACCTCTCTTGAGGATCTGGAATGGGCCATGTCTGAAGCGGCCGGTTTCGACGCGGGCTATGGTATGACCATCCGAAGCAATACCTTCCGCCGACATGGCCAGATCGATCGCCTGTTGGAAGCCATCCATGACTGGGATTACTTGCGTGAGCGGCAAGCCTTCACCGACGAGCAAAGAAGTCGCCTGCGTGACCCCAAGACCGAATGGCATCTGGAACGGCTCGACGACAAGAACTTCAATCTCTATCCACTCTTCATCTCCAAGCATTACACCTGTAACTTGGGCGAGATGCAACCCGGCCAACCCGGCGGCGCCGATTGGGCATGGGAGACACCTTACGGCGGAAATTACGCCATCCGTTTGAAAGTAGATGGTGACGGGACGATCAAGGATCCGAAATTCACGACACCCGAAGGCGTCATCAAATTCCCTTGCGAGATCTCCGACCGCCAGTATCTTCTTTTCACGGCTGACGGAAAGGCGGTCGTCACCGACAAGAATTATAACGTGATCGAGGAGGTTCGACCGGAAGGAAAAGCGAGCCTGCCTGCCGGATCGTCCGCCGTCTCCTTCTCTTGTGAGTTGGTCAGTGAAGACGCGCCAGACGTGATTATCCGTTACATCACCCGAGGCGAACCCGAAAAGATCACGGTACCCTAATCCCTCATTTGTTCCCGTGTGATAATCGCACGGGAACAAATCGCATCTCTCCGCGGTTATAAGGATAGAACAAAAAAACGACCGATCATGAAATGGCTCTTTACGCTTCTACTCTTGGCCATACTCCAACCGATTTGGCCACAATACCAAATGGATATCCTGGGCGACAACTACCTCCAGCGGACCTTCCGGATGGCGGACGACTATGAGGGCGAGGTGGTTTGCACGCTCGTCAAACGGGCGACAGGCCCCGCGACGCGCGACGCGATCCTCTACGTGCACGGCTATAACGACTATTTCTTCCAGCGAGAGCTTGGCGATAGTGTCAACGCACGGGGGTACAACTTCTATGCGCTCGACCTCCGGAAATACGGACGCTCGCTCCGCCCGCACCAGGATGCCTTCTTCTGCAAGGATCTCGGTGAGTATTTCGCGGACATCGACACGGCGCTCGCCACGATTCGCTCCGAGGGAAACGAGCGGATTTGGTTGATGGGACACTCAACAGGCGGACTCATCACCTCTTATTACCTGCACGAGCGACAAGACCATTGCCCCGTCGATGGCCTGATCCTCAACAGTCCCTTCCTCGACTGGAATTTCGGTTGGGGCATGGAGAACATCCTGCTCCCTGCCGTCTCCTTCATTGGCGGCTACTTTCCCAACCTCACGGCGCAAAACGGCGGAGCCTTCTCGCAATATGGCGCCAGCCTCCTCAAGCGTCTTAAAGGAGAATGGGATTTCAACGATGAGTGGAAAAAGCTGTACGCTCACCCGAAAAAGGCGGGCTGGATCCACGCCATACACGCTGCCCAACAAGAACTTCAGGAGGAAGCCAATCTGGATTGCCCCGTCCTGGTGCTCTCGTCCGACCAATCGTTGCCCGAGGGCGTGGAGTGGAAAGAGGGTAACCGCATGGCCGACATTGTCCTGGATGTCGAGGATATTCAGGAATATGGAAAGCAACTGGGCCCGAACGTGACCTATAAGGCGATCCATAATGGTATCCATGACCTGATCCTCTCCGGACAACCGGCCCGAGACGAGGCCTACCAAACAATTTTCCGTTGGTTGGCGAGCCAAAAATCACACTGAAGTTTTTCCCTGTTAGGGCAAGGCACAGCGCGACCCGCTGAAAGATGCCCCAACCGGGACAAGGCTTTGGATGCCTCGAACGAAATCACTATTTTCGCGACACACCAATAGGATCGGATATGCGACACATCAGATTGACCATAACGGGATTACTCATTTGGGGACTCGGCCTGCCCGCTCTTGCGCAAGAACATGCCCCAGAGGAAGCGACCAGCTATACGGCAGAATTTTCCGGCATCGTTGGCGGAGGCGATCATGCGCCCTTCTGGGCAGTCAGCAACCAATACGGGAAAATGCCGATCGAGGCAAACAACGCATACCTCGACATCGGGTTGTCGCATCACCAACGGATAAGCAAGAATTGGCAATGGGGCGCGGGCCTGAGCCTGGTCGGGGTTGTTCCCCGCTACCGAAATGTCTATCTCCAACAAGCCTACGCCGAAATCGGCTATCAGGCCCTCTGGCTTTCGATCGGCAGCAAGGAGTGTTATACCTCCCTGCGTAACAGGCGTCTTAGCTCCGGCGACCTGACCTTCTCCGCCAACGCACGCCCGATCCCGGAGATCAACCTCAGCATCCCGACGTTTACCGTCGTGCCGGGCACACGGGGCTGGCTGCAGGTCAAAGGCGATTTCGCCGTAGGCCGATCGTTCGACGAGAGCTATCTTGAGGACTTCTCCAAGAAAGGCGAGACCTACAACGAGCGTATCCTTTGGCATCACAAGTCGCTATTTCTCCGGATCAAGGACACGCATGACGATTTCCCGCTATCCCTGACGCTTGGCGTCCAGCACTGGGCGCAATGGGGCGGTACGTCGACCGATCCGTCGATTGGCGAGCAACCTCACTCGTTCAAGGACTTCCTTCGGGTCTTCACCGGCAGTAAAGGCGACCAGCAGGCTTCCATCTCCGATCAGGAAAATGTATTGGGCAGCCATTCCGGCTCATATGATTTCCAGCTAAGCTACAGCCATCCCGCCTGGGAACTGACAGCCTATCATCAACATCCCTTCAATGACAAGTCGGGTATGGTTTTCGAGAACGGCATCGATGGCCTTTGGGGCATTGAATGGCAACCGAAAAATCTTCCCTGGCTCCGGGCTGTCGTATTCGAGTATCTCAACACTCGCGACCAAAGTGGCCCGATGCACTTCATCTGGTTCGACCACGGGAAATATCCGGGTGTCGGCGGAGGCAATGACGACTATTACAACAACCAGGAATACAAGACCGGCTTCGCCTATTTCAATCGGGGCATCGGCTCGCCCCTGATCATCAGTCCGGAATACAACGAGGATGGCTCATTGGGATTCAAGAACAATCGGGTAAGGGATTGGCATGTGGGTGCGGAGGGCTCGATCTCGGCCACGCTCGATTATCGGATACTCTTCACGGTCATGAACGGCTGGGGACGGCACAGCGAGCCATTCCCCGAGAAAAGAAACGGGACGGCCAGCCTCATCGGGCTGACCTATAAGCATCCCAAACTGAAAGGTTGGCAGTTCGAGGGGGCCGCCTCGCTCGATACGGGCAGCTTGCCTGGCGAGAATTTCGGTTTCCAGGTCAAGGTGAGCAAGCGAGGCGTACTGAAGCGATGGCAATAAGCGCCATCACTCGGCCACGACAAATCCTCGCTTATCCAGATAGGCCTTGAATCTCAAAAGATATTCCTCATCCGGTCCAGCGAAGAAAGAGACTCCCGAGGCACCATTATCGAAAGCCTCATCGAGCGCCTTCTCAAAATCCGCCTTAATATCGGGGAACATCAGGCCGGCGTAAATCTTGGCCCGGCCATTCACGGTACGGACGCTCTCCTTAACCGAACGACCGATCCATTCCGGTCCCTCATAATAGAAACCGTTATATATCATCGGATAATAGGCGTCGAGATGCCAATTCCCCCAATCCTGGCGCACCATGCTCTTGGCCATCGACGGTCCGGGGAAAACAGCCGCCGAGATACGCTTCCCGTCCGCCTTGACCGCCTTCGTAATCCGGTCGACCACACGGGTAATGGCATCCAGACGGAAATTAACCCATGACTGGCTTTGCATCGGGTAAGGCAACGTCAACGGGTCCTTGCCGGTCAGGGCCTTGAACTTCTCGCGGCAGACATCACAATAACAATAATCATACTCCGGCAACTCGCTTGTTTGCTCGATGCCGTAATTCTTCCACAGGCTGACAGGCAATACCACATCCGGGAAGCGGACATAATCCAAATGAACCCCATCCACATAAGGCAAATGAGCGATCCGGACATAATCCGCCGCCAAATAATCGGCCACGCCCTCATGGTTCGGGCAGAGGAAACGGTAATAATCCACGTAAGCCGGTTTATCGAACGACGACTCACCCTTACGGTTCACGGCAAACCAATCGGGATGGCTCTCGAGCAACTCCGCCCGGTTCATGGTCCACTTCCAGTAGTGCGCCTCAAGCCCCGCCTCATGACATTGCTTATAGATCTCCTCGTCGTATCCCTCGAACAGGACACCGCTGATGCCACAACGTTTCATCAACTCGAACAGTTTCCGGTAAGGCTCGCCGATCTTCTTCTTATCAATTCCCATCCAGGCCCAGTTCTTCACCTGACGGGACTCCAGTTTCTCGACAGAGAAGCGTCCCTCATTGTTCACGACATAACGGACGCCCTCATTAGGCAGGACAATTCCCATACGGAAAGTACCGGCGGTCGCTTCTATCTCCACCCGAGCGTCAGCCGGCAGGGCTGCCAGCTCCTCATCCTCCAGGAAGAAATCCTCCTTCGTCCGGATATAATTCTTCTCCGCTCCGTATCGGGCCTGTTGCTCATAGAACATCGCCCAAAGCAACTTATATACGTCCATGTTATAAGGGTAGACAAACGATTCCTCGCCCTCACCAACGGTACGACCAGAGAAATAGAGGAAACCCCAACGCTCCGGCATGTGCATATCCACCTTTCCGGTCGGCTGCCAAACCCAATTCTCCTCCGGGCCGCCGGCCTTAAGCCATTGCACGCGCGAGAAATTAATCCGCCAATAATTACCGGCCTTCAACGGGTTCTCGAAATTACGGGTCAAGGCCTGTCGCGGAATCGCCATCTCCACACTCCATTGCCGATCCGTATCATCGGAACGGTTCAACGTCCCGTCGGTATGTACCGCCAGGCGCAAGCCCGGACAATCCCATTGCAAGAAGAAATTACCGCCCGAACGGTAAGGACGGTCCAGCATCAAGTCGAAAATAACACCCCGGGCGTTATTCTCGATCTCGAAATAATGATGCCCATCCCCATCCGGGTCGATGAACACCTCGAAGTCGTTATCATAATAAATAATGGTATCCCGTTGGGTCAATCGGGCGACGATATCCTTCTCTTCCAGAATCGCCCCGATATAGAGGAAATCGTCATCCCACAACATTTTCGCCCGGGTATCATAAATCGGCTTGGCAAAACCCTCGCCCCGGATATCGGCGAACGAGGCAGTCGGCATAGCCTTTTGCCATGAAGCCTCATCCAAACGACCATCGACCGTGATCGCGTCAGCCGTCCGGTAGCAGACGTAGCCAGCCGGGGTTGTCAACATAGGCGAATACTTGGAAAACAGGGATTGGCCTTTCGCCAGAACAACACAAAAGGCCATCAACAAAATGGACAATAAAATTCTTTTCATATCTATTTTAAATCTAATTTGGCGTTAATAAATCGCGATTCCTCCGGCAAGGGAAAACCTTACTGGCGATATTTCTCCCACAAGGCGGAAGCGATAATCTCCTGTGTCTTGTCGGCAAATTGCTGCATGCCCTTATGGCTCGTATCCATATCCGCCGTCGGGACCTCCGGATGGATAACCATCTCTATACGGTGAGGATGAACGTTCAGGGAACCAATCGGCAATACGTCGAAAGGCCCGTTCAGCGTGATGGGGATAATCGGCAAATGCTGATCGACCGCCATCTGGTACGCACCCTTCTTGAAACGGATCATCTTACCCGTACTGGTACGCGATCCCTCGGGGAAAACTACAATCGAGGCGCCATTTTTCAGGCAACGCTCCGCCTCAAGCACCGAGCGTGCGGCCGCCTTGGGACTCGAGTTATCCACGAAGATAAATCCGGCGGCACGACAAGCGGCTCCGACAAACGGGATCTTACCGATTCCCGCCTTCATCACCCATTTAATGGGAACACCCAGGAAACCATAAATCAAAAAGATATCGAAAGCGCCCTGATGGTTGGCCACGAAAACATATGAGCGTTTGCGGTCGATATTCTCACGACCTTTTACCGTAATGGGGCAAAGCGCCAGATAGCAGGTCAGGCGAGACCAGATCATACCCGGATAATAGGAGAAGACGCGTTCTCCACCCAACAGACAACCGGCAATCGTCGTCACTGCCGTCAGGATCGTCAACACCAAAAATATCGGTAAAAAGATCAGCCACAAATACACCAAATACACTATCCGTTTCATATCTCTCTGTTTATAGCGCGAATATAGAGGCTAATTTTAATCCTTTGGGTATTTTTTCATAAAAATATTTTCACGATCGAGTTATTATTGCTTTATTTGCGGTAGGATTGAAAATAATTTAAAATCATCTATAACCATGAACGAATTTTTGAAATATCTTGGAGTTATTGTTCTCCTTATCGGAGTAGCCATTTTGGCAGTACCCGCATTGACTGGTGGTATGACCAACTCGATCCTTCTGACAGGTTTGGCATTGATCATCGTTGGTTATCTCGGCCATATCGCTCTCAACAAACGGTTTGAGTAAATCTCCACAGATGAGGGAAAAAAGAAAGGGATCCGCCTCTTGGTTGATCCCTTTCTTTTTTCCCTTATTTCTTTCCAATCACTCCCATTAACGGTCTCGATCAGTGGCAATGCTATTCCCAGTACCGTCCAGAGAGTACTCCAGTACTTTGCGGACAGTACTAGAGTACTTTCAGCATCGTACTGCAGTACTGTCCCAATAGTACTGGGTTTTACTGTCGCATGTTTATTGTTGTTGGAGCCAATCCCGCATTGCGTCAATCAGCACTTGATTCTCCTCCGGTCTTTGTGTAGACAAACGGATATAAGTCTCATCAAGCCCCCTGAAGTTCGATGCGTCACGAATCAGGATACCATGCTCTTCCAAAAGATAACGCTTCAAATCCGCAGCATTCCCCTTCTTCAGGCGCACCAGGAAGAAGGTCGTCGCTGTTGGCAACACCTCAACCCCATCCAACTTACGCAACTGGTAGATGAAATCGACCGTTTCTCTCTGCCATTTCCGGATAGGCAACGTGAATTGCGCCGGATGGATCAGGATATATTTGCTGGCCTCGATCGCGATCGCGTTCACCGACCAAGGAATAATGAACTGGCTCACCTTGCTTGCGACCTCAGGATCAGCGATCAGGTAACCAATACGCAATCCCGGAATATTATAGGCCTTCGAGATGGATTGAACCAGGATCAGGTTCTTGTAAGTCTTCACGTCAGACGGCTTCAACATATCCTCTGTCGTAAAGGCGACATAAGCCTGATCGACAATAAAATAGGTATTCGGATTCTCCGAGATCAGGCGTAACAACTCGCCCCGGTGGCGCAAGATACCATCTGGATTATTCGGATTACAAATCCAGCAGAAATCCTGCCCCGCCAACGACAGCTCCGAGATATCATCGGAAGTGGAGAAATAGGTTATCTCATGGCCATGCAAACGGCAAGCGTCCTCATACTCTGAAAATGAAGGAACGCCAATCGCCGATTTAGCGCCTCTCCAGGCCTGCGCCAACAGATAGAAGGCCGTGATAGAACCGTTAGTCACTACGATACAGTTCTCGTCAATCTCATAACGACGGGCCAAGAGACGCCTCAGTGTCGCGGCATCAGGTTCCGGGTACCGGGTCAATGAACTGAAGTGCTCAATCAGATGCTCTTTCAGTTTGTCGAGGTTCGCACCATGCCAAACATTAGAGCTGAAATTAATTTTCACCTCATTCTTTGAGTTGTAAAAGTCATCACCGTGTCCGTATAACATAAGCTTCTTTTAATTGGTAAAATGTTCAAATTATTTTATAGCACAAATTTACGAATCTTTTTGTTTTTTCCTATCGATCGCCTTATAGATCGCGTCCTGAATGCGGGTCCGTATGTCTAAGGTAGACAACTTGTTGTTTACCCTTGAGGGCGTCACACGATTGCAAAGAAAAATATAGATCAAGCGATTGTCCGGATCAACCCAGAAACAGGTCCCCGTAAATCCCGTATGGCCGTAGACCGAAGCGGGCGCGAGAGCGCCACACGGTGAAGTCTTCGGATTACCGGGTTGCGGCTTGTCAAATCCCAATCCACGCCGACAAGTGGGGCTTTTGGTTTGGGTAAAGAGCGAGCAGGTCGCTTCCGACAGGAGACGCTCGCCGCCATAGATACCCAAGTCGAGATAAAGCTGGAGCAGTTTCGCCAAGTCATCGGCATTCGAGAAAAGCCCGGCATTGCCCGAGACTCCACCTTGGAAAGCCGCGGCCTCGTCGTGCACATATCCCCGAAGCAATTGCCGGCGAAGAAAACCATCATATTCCGTAGGGACAATCAATGTCGTATCCATCCAACGCGTCGGATTATAAGTCGTAGATGTCATGCCCATCTTCCGGAAGAAGTTCTCGCGGAGCAACACGTCCATAGGTTCACCCATCTGTTTCTCGACCATCATTTTCAGCAGGATAAAATTGATACAACTGTAACGATAACGCCCCACGGTTCCCAATTTAGAGTCAATAATATCCTTCATGATCGAATCCTTGAAGGAATCATGAAGATAAAGGCCCCGGGCGATCTCGGACGAGAATCCAGATTTAGGTGACGTGGATACCAATCCGGGCAAGAAACTGAAATCGTTACGCACATAAGTCTTCGCGTCAAACCGGACCGGATGGCTCTTGTTCTTGGCGCCACTATAGAGACTACCCGAGTAGCTCTCCTTATCGATTGCCCTCTGATAAAAATTTATCGTAGGCACAATTCCCGACTGATGATAAAGCATAGACTTAATCGTCACGTTGCGCTTGTTCGATTCCTTCAACTCTGGCAGGAAACTCGAGATCTTATCGTTCAGTTTAAATTTCTTCTCGTCGTAAGCTTTCATCACCGCCAGCAACGTACCAGTCGCCTTCGACACGGAAGCCAAATCATATACCGATTCCCTGGTTACCTCCTCACGAGAGCCATAATTATAAAAACCGAATGCCTTGTCGTAAATAACCAAACCGTCTTTAGCGACCAACACCCGGCAACCGGGATAAGCCTTCTTCTCAAGTCCCTCATTCACGATAGACTCGATCACGTTCAGGCGAGCCGCATTAGCACTGACCTCTTCCGGCTCATGATAACCAAGTCTTGTCTTCTCGGTAAACAAGCCAGTCCCCGCAAAATAAAGCCCCGGAATCGACACCGGCAATTTTCCCTTCGCCCCAATTCCACCATAAATCACCTGAGCGGCGAACTCCTGCGCCAAAGGCGTACTCTCATAACCCATGACAACCGCCTTTGCCGCATTGATCGACTTCTCATAATTCTTGCAAGCGTAGGGCAAGGTGAAAAAGGCCAATATCACCTCCTTCTTATCGGCCAACTCCCGAAAAGCCTTGCTCTCAGGAATACGAACCGTATGGATTCCACAAATCACCCGATCATATTTCGCCAACTGCGCATAAACCCGGTTCACCTGAGCAGCAGAGGAATTTCGCCCGATTGAGAAATGGGCAACCGAATCATAACGATTAATCATCTCCTGAAACTTACTCCGCTCACCCTCTCCAATCGACAAGACAGCCGTCCGTTTACGGTCCAATTCCTTTAAAGGCAAGACACGGTCCTCATTTTTCAGGACTGTTATTGCCTCTGAATTCAACTTCGCCGCAATCCATGCCGCATGAGGCGAGTTCAAACGTTCTTTCAAACCATTCAGCTCAATCGGATAGTAATGATTCAAACCAACAATATATTTATAACGCAAGATCTTCAGGCAACGTTCCTCGATCGACTCCAAACTCAACACCCCTTCATCGATCGCCTCTTTTATCGCCTCAAAATCCCGAATAGGCGAAGTCGGGGAAAGCAAGACATCATTCCCTGCCAATAATGCCCTTACTGAAGGATTCTGGTCAACACTGGCCGCTCCCTTCATAGCCAAGGCATCTGTGAAGCACAATCCCGTAAAACCCAATTCCCTTTTCAACAGTCCAGAGACAATCCGATTAGAGAAAGAAGCCGGATCCGGACCATTATCCAAAGCGGGAACACGCAAATGGCCAGTCATTACTCCCGCAAAACCATCATATATATAACGCTTAAATGGCAAAAGCTCCACACTGTCCAGACGAGCCCTGGAATGGCGGACAACCGGGACTGTCTCATGTGAATCCTCAGAAGTATCCCCATGCCCCGGGAAATGTTTAGCGACAGAGATGATTCCCTCACCTTCCAATCCACGAGCATAAGCCAATCCCTTATCAGAAACAGCGCCTGCCGATTCACCAAAAGAGCGTAAGCCGATCACGGGATTATCCTCATTACTGTTCACGTCAATATCTGGAGCGAAATTAATGTGGATTCCCATCTCTTTACATTGGCGGGCAACTTCCCGACCATAAGCCTCTATCAGACTATTATCCTCAATAGCGCCTAGCATCATATTCTTCGGAAAGCGAGTTGTTCCACTCAATCGCATGGAAAGCCCCCATTCTCCATCAAGCGAAATCCAAAGAGGCACCTTCGAGAGCTTTTGCATACGATTCGTCACATCCGCCTGAGATTCCGGGTTTCCCTTATGGAATAAGATGCCACCGATTTTTATCTCATTTACATATTTGGTCAATCTTTGTATATTGCGGTTATCCGTTGTTGGATTAGCGATAATCATAAACAATTGGCCAATCCGTTCATCATAACTCATCGAATCAAAAACCGAATCTACCCAATGCTCCATCCGATCCCGATCGACCTGACGCATTAAATTAGTCGTGGTTTGGGCAATGGCAACCATAACCGAAAACCAACAAGACAACAACAATAATAAAAAGCGACTCCGCATAACACAACAAATAATTATAAAGACAAAGATAAGGGTTATCGATAAACAAACCACTATTCAAGAATCGAATCACCAAAAGATCAAGTCAAAGAATATAGGGCAGAAAAAATATTCAAGGACAAAGCCTTAAATTAGACTTAGATATTGCGTAAGATGAAAATATTTCGTTAATTCGCGTTCGCTTTACGTAATCTCTGTCGGGACATGTGGCCCGTTATATTGCGTTTCTTTACTAAACAAAAATAAAAGCTAAAAACAATGGATTTAATTAAGGTAGCTGAGGAAGCTTTCGCAACCAAGAAAGAACATCCCTCATTCAAAAGCGGTGATACGATCACGATCGCATATCGTATCAAAGAGGGTAACAAAGAGCGTATCCAGATGTATCGCGGTGTTGTTATCCGTATCTCAGGTCATGGCGACAAAAAACGTTTCACTGTTCGCAAGATGTCTGACAATGTCGGTGTAGAGCGTATTTTCCCGATCGAGTCTCCGTTCATCGAGAGCATCACTGTTAACAAAGTCGGTAAAGTTCGTCGCGCTAAATTGTATTATCTGCGTAAATTGACGGGAAAGAAAGCAAGAATCAAGGAGAAGAGAGTTTAATCAATCCACGGTTCAAATACAAAAAGGGATATGTCATAAAGACATATCCCTTTTTGTTTTCACCATAAAAGAATATATAGATGATTGAAGAACAAAACAACACAAAAAAAGAGGATATCTCATTAAGAGATATCCTCCTCTTATGAAATGATATGAGAAATCGATTATTCTGCCTTGTTCTCCTCAGCAGCTGCCTCAGTAGCAGGAGCCTCAACGGCCTCAGCAGCCTCAACAGGAGCAGCTGATTTCTTACGTGAACGACGAGTCTTAGTGGCTTTCTTAGCCGTCGTATCCTTCATCATGTTCTCGTTGTAATCAACCAACTCGATAAAGCACATAGCAGCGTTATCACCCAAACGGTTACCAGTCTTAATGATACGGGTATAACCACCTGGACGATCAGCGATTTTCTGAGCGACATCATTAAACAATTCAGTAACAGAATACTTATTCTGCAAAAGTTTGAAGACTAAACGTCTTGAATGTGTCGTATCGCTTTTAGCCTTAGTCAAGATAGGCTCAACATACTTCCGTAACTCCTTTGCCTTAGCGACAGTCGTAAAGATACGTTTGTGCTTAATCAAAGAAGAAGCCATATTCGACAACATCGCATTACGGTGAGTATTCGTACGACCTAAGTGATTGAACTTCTTATTATGTCTCATCGTTATTATTAATCTTTATCTAATTTATACTTTGTGATATCCATCCCGAATGAAAGGTTCAAGCTCTCAAGCAATTCATCAAGTTCAGTAAGCGACTTCTTACCAAAGTTCCTGAATTTCAACAAGTCGTTCTTGTTAAATTTAACCAGTTCACCTAAGGTCTCAACATCAGCGGCTTTCAAGCAATTAAGCGCACGAACAGAAAGATCCATATCAGCCAACTTGCTCTTCAGCAACTGACGCATATGCAATACTTCCTCATCAAACTCCTCATTACCCTCAGTGTCTGTAGTCTCAAGAGCGATCTTCTCATCAGAGAACAGCATAAAGTGATGAATCAAGATTTTAGCCGCCTCTTTCAACGCCTCTTTCGGATGAATTGAACCATCAGTAGAGATTTCAAGAACCAACTTCTCATAGTCAGTCTTCTGCTCTACACGATAATTTTCAATTGAATACTTAACGTTACGGATTGGAGTATAAATTGAATCGATAGCAATCACGTTTGCCTCAGCATTAGGATCACGATTCTCGTCCGCCGGAACATAACCGCGGCCCTTATTAATTGTCAACTCAATCTGGAAACTTGCACTCGGATCCAAACGACAGACAACCAAATCAGGATTCAAAACCTCAAATCCAGTTAAGTGCTTACCAATATCACCGGCTTTGAACACTTCCGTACCCGAAACAGTAATACAAACTTTCTCATTCTCAATATCGTCCACAAAGTGTTTGAAACGAACTTGTTTCAAATTGAGGATAATGTTCGTTACATCTTCAATAACGCCAGGGATCGTACCAAACTCATGATTAACCCCCTCAATTTTGATTGATGTAATGGCGAAACCCTCAAGAGACGATAGGAGAATACGGCGCAAAGCATTACCAATAGTAATACCATAGCCAGGCTCCAACGGACGAAATTCGAATTTACCGAAGAAATTGTCCGCCTCCAACATTAATACTTTATCAGGTTTTTGAAATGCTAAAATCGCCATGGATATCAATTATTGTTTAGAATACAACTCTACAATTAACT
Organism: uncultured Parabacteroides sp.; assembly: GCA_900552415.1. Classification (GTDB taxonomy): domain Bacteria; phylum Bacteroidota; class Bacteroidia; order Bacteroidales; family Tannerellaceae; genus Parabacteroides; species Parabacteroides intestinipullorum. Next base: position 1,102 of record USAD01000020.1, on the reverse strand, counting down.
GCTCTTTAATATTCTCAGGAATATCAGCTCTCTCAGGCAAGTGCAACATCTTACCGCTCTTAGAAGCCTCATCCCACTCAAACCAAGGATACTTACTGTGATTGAAGCCAGACAAAGAGTCAGCGATAACCTCCAAAGACTTAGATTTCTCGCGAACACCTACAATCTGACCAGCTTTCACTGAATAAGAAGGAATATTAACGACATTACCATCAACCGTAATATGACGATGAGAAACCAACTGACGAGCTGCCGCACGAGTAGGAGCAATACCTAAACGATAAACAACATTATCCAAACGACCCTCGAGCAATTGAAGAAGAACCTCACCGGTAATACCCTTAGAACGAGAAGCCTTAGCGAACAAATTACGGAATTGTCTTTCCAAAACGCCGTAAGTATATTTAGCCTTCTGCTTCTCTCTCAATTGGATACCATACTCAGAAGTCTTTCTTTTTCTAGAGTTTCCATGTTGTCCGGGAGGATAGTTCTTCTTAGAGAGAACTTTATCCGCACCGAATATTGCCTCACCAAACTTACGGGCAATTCTTGTTCTTGGTCCAGTATATCTTGCCATTTTTTTTAACTTTTAAATTCGACTTGAATCAAGAACCGTGCAGCCGCGATCACAGAGAGGGTAAGGTTAATTTGTAATCTATTCACAATTCTCGATTCAACTCAATTAAGAAAACACCAATAATAAATTATACTCTTCTTTTCTTAGGAGGACGACATCCGTTATGTGGCAATGGAGTAACATCGATGATCTCAGTTACCTCAATACCAGCACCATGAATCGTACGAATAGCGGACTCACGTCCGTTTCCGGGTCCCTTCACATAGACTTTCACTTTACGCAAGCCCAAATCATACGCTACTTTCGCGCAATCCTGAGCTGCCATCTGAGCGGCATAAGGCGTGTTCTTCTTTGAGCTTCTGAAGCCCATCTTTCCAGCAGAAGACCAGCTGATAACCTGACCCTCACTATTAGCCAATGACACAATAATGTTGTTAAAAGAAGAATGAATGAGAGCTTGACCGTAAGCATCAACCTTTACATTTCTCTTTTTTGCTGCGACTGTTTTTTTTGCCATATCAACTC
>USAD01000019.1 GCA_900552415.1 uncultured Parabacteroides sp. | reverse complement strand
CAAGCCTCTTTCCTCCGCCATCTTTCCCTGGGCGGAAGGGATAAACTAAATTGGCGCAAGCTCGCGGCGGGTCGGCGTAGGGCTACGCGGAGCCGGCGCGAACCCGCGGCAAGTCGGCGTAGGGCTACACGGAGCCGGCGCGAACCCGCGGCAGGTCGGCGGAGGGCTACACGGAGCCGGCGCGAACTCGCGGCAGGTCGGCGTAGGGCTACACGGAGCTGGCGCGAACTCGCGGTAAGTCGGCGTAGGGCTACGCAGAGTTGGCGCGAACTCGCGGGAGATCTGCCAATCAGCGTTTTAACAAAAAAATAGCTATTTCCCCTGATAATACTCGTCGATGTATTGGATCGCCAGCTCGATGATCGTGTCGGCTCATAATTCTTGTCGAGCAGGGGCGACGCCGAGAAGCGGATCGACCAGCCGTTGGGCAATTCCGAGTTGAAAGGCATGCCGCTGCCACCGCCCGTGCGATCGCCCATAATCACCGCGTAGGGCATCTCACGCATCCGTTGCACGAAATCGTTGGCGGCGCTATAGCATTGCCGGTTGGTCAGGACCACGACAGGCCTCAACCAGCGCACCCGCTCGGAAGGCTCCACATAAACAGGATAAGGCTCCGAGAAATCATCATGCCCCTTGCCCGTCTTGTGCTGAATATAACCGGTCAGCGTCTTCTGGTCGGCAAAACGGGAAGCGATGCGCTCGCTGTTCGAGAGCAGGCCACCGCCGTTATTGCGGATATCAAAGATCAATCCCTGGCAATCCTTGAAGGCGAGCAGGACATAATCGAGGCCATTCTCGCCCGCTGAGGAGGAAAAGCTGCCGTAATAGACATAACCGACCTTCCCGTCGGCCAAAGTGGTGTATTCGAGGCCTCCGGCGATCGCGTAATCACGCCCGAGGTAATTCTCCTGGATCTTGGAGTCGAAATTATCCGGATAGTCGAGATACCAATCCCAATAACGGGAGGTATTGAACTGCGAGACCAGGTTCGTATGCCCATCCTTCAGCTCGTTGGTCATGTTGGCCAACGTGTCGAACAGGGCGATCTGCGACATCGTGTCGGTGATCAGCGGACTGTAGCGCTCGTGCACCTCATCCCAATCCACCTGCTTATAACTGAAGAAACAATAGTTCTCGTCCAATATCTTCCACAACGCCTCGAAATTCTCGCGGGGCGACGGCTCATACTCGTCGCCTTTCTCGCAGCCCGAGAAAAGACAGACAACCAGGGCCATCAGATAGATCATACTTCTCCTCATAAACCTACGACTCTTGATTAATAAAACGCGTTTCGGTAACTCTCCCGCATCCGCTTGCTCTTTTTCCCGCCCCACGAGATGAACTCTCGGACAAAACCGATCATAAAGGAGCGGGAAATGATGTGACTCTTGATCCCGTTCATATCGGTATGATAAGCCTGATGATGGAAAGCGGCCCGGATGGTGAAATCGCCGATCGGGAAATCGGCGGTCAGGTAGTTCTGGATCGCGAACTTATTATGAAAGGAATTATAGCGCACCAACCCACCCGAATTGCTCAGGCCGAACATCTCATAATAGGATTGCCCATATTTCGGGGCGAAACAGATGCCCGAGAAGGGCAAATCCACCTGATAGCGCAACGTGACGGGATAATCCTTGATCGCCAGCTGATAGATGGCCATGCCCGAGAGGTTCAGGTCGAGATCGGCCTTGACCGAGACAGGATTGTTGCCATTCTGCATATTATAGATCATGCCCAGCAAGCCCCGTGCGCCACCGCCCGCCAACAACTTCAGGCCGGGCAGCGGCGTGAAATGGTAATGATAGTTCAAGGCGTACTGGCCCAGCAGCTCCAGGTTCGATTTCGTGCCCGCGCCGTTCGAGGTCGAGGAGAACTCGGCCCGGAGCAGTTGTTGACGGGAAATATTCCCATCAGCGATGCCGGTCATCTTCATCCGCTCGTTGAGCACGCTCAGGCCCACGCCGGAATAATTGACTGTCGCCCCAGGCGTCAGATAGGTATCCATCAGGTTATAACCACCGACGCCGATGGAGGTTGCCTCCATGATCGAGAGCGGCAGTTCCTCTTGCCCGCGAAGGGGCGATAAAGCGGCAAAAAGGGCCAAAACGGTCGAGAGTAGAAACGGCCTTATCATTCCTCGTTATCGCTGGTTGGATTATTCTTGAAAAGATTCATCTGCCCGGTGATCTCGTCCAGGATATCGGTGTGGCTCTGCGGCTCCTCCTCATCGGTCTCCTCCACTTGCGAGAGAGCCTCCGATTCGCTCTCGGGCGAAGTCGCTTCCGGCAGCCTGTTCGGCTCCAGCTCGTTGAAGCTGGCAATCTCGTAGCTCGATACACGCCGTCCTTTCGCCTTGAAGCCACGGACCACGGTAAACTTGTCCACGTCGATCACGAGTGCCTCGCGGAACGAATCGTGCCCGCCAAAGACCACCTCCACACGAGGATAGGCCTCATCCGTGAGCAACATCAGGCGATTCTTCGGATTCTCGCCCAGGAAGCTCTGCTTACGGGCACTGGCCTCCAACAGGAAGCGCTTGAGGTAATAATATTTCTGGTCAGCGTCGTAGACAATCGCTGTCCAGGTCTTGCCCGGTTGATATTTCTCGATCACCAGGATATTTTGCTCATAATGGTTACTCAGGTCGAAATTGGTGGTATAGAAATCACCGTTGTTCAGAACAACCAGGATCTGATCATCACTGTGGAACTCACCCAGCTCCTCGCCTCGCCCATCGTAATTGAGGCGCAGGATATCACGGTCGAACCAGACCTGCAAGCCGCCCAGCGTGGAAGAGCCTCGCTGTTTCAACGAGATCTTATGGATGTCGGCCTTTGTCAGGATATTGCCTTGCGAGCCACGGCCCTTGATGGCAATATCACTGAAATTCTTCTCGAACACCAACAGTTTCTGGCGTGCCTTGGGCTTGAGGATCACCTTGACCGTCTCCGCCTCGCCATTTGGGTTGGCGCTGAAATAGAGGATGCGCGAGCCCTCCGTTCCCTTCGTCAGGTCGTACTCTTTGTCGCGGGTAATGCCGGTGACGGCGAAACGCTTGATGTAATTATAACCCACCTTACCATCACGGTAAATCACGTTGTAAATCGTACGGACATCGTTACGCTTGAAGACATTAACATAAAGGATATCCTTGCCGACAAACATCTTCTCGGCGATCCGTACGATCTTATAGGTTCCGTTACGATAGAAGATGATCACGTCGTCGATATCGGAACAGTTGCAGACGTACTCGTCCTTCTTCAGGCCGTATCCGATGAATCCCTCCTGACGGTTGATATAAAGCTTCTCGTTCGCCTCGACCACCTTGGTCGCCTCGATCGTGTCGAAATTACGGATCTCCGTCAGGCGGGGATAATTCTTACCGTATTTCTCCTTCAAGCCTGTAAACCAATCCACCGTGTAATCGACAATAAACTCCAGATGATGGTTGATGCGCTCGATCTCACGCTTGGTCTGGGCGATGAACTCATTGCTCTTGTAGCTGTTGAACTTCAGGATACGTCCCATCTTGATCTCCATCAGTCTCAAGATATCGTCACGTGTCACCTCACGGATAAACGAGGGCTTGAACGGCTCCAGGCGACTGTCGATGTGCGCGACCGCCTCGTCCATATCCTTGGCGTTCTCGAACTCCGCGTCCTTGTAGATGCGTTCCTCGATAAAGATCTTCTCGAGCGAGGCATAGAAGAGCGCCTCCTCCTGCTCCTGTTTCTGGATCTGAAGCTCCTGCCGGAGCAGGTCGAGCGTGCGATCGGTCGAATGACGCAACACGTCGCTCACGGTCAGGAAATGAGGCTTATCGTCCTTGATGACACAACAGTTGGGCGAGAGACTGATCTCACAATCGGTGAAGGCGTAAAGCGCGTCGATCGTCTTGTCGGACGAGACACCGGGCGCCAAATGCACGAGGATCTCCACGTTCTTAGCCGTATTGTCGTCCACCTTCTTGATCTTGATCTTACCTTTCTCGTTCGCCTTCAATATGGAATCGATCACGGCCGAGGTCGTTTTCCCATACGGGATCTCGGAGATGACCAAAGTCTTGTTGTCGATCTTGCCCACCTTCGCCCGGATCTTCACCGAGCCGCCCCGCTCGCCGTCATTATAACGGGAGACGTCGATATAGCCACCCGTCTGGAAATCGGGATAAAGCGTGAAAGGCTCGCCCCGCAGGTAAGCGATCGAGGCGTCAATCAGCTCGTTGAAGTTATGCGGCAATATCTTGGAGGAGAGGCCCACGGCGATACCCTCGACGCCTTGCGCCAAAAGCAACGGGAATTTCACGGGCAGGGTAACCGGCTCCCGGTTACGGCCATCGTAAGAGAGTTGCCATTGGGTCGTCTTCGGATTGAAGACGGTATCGAGAGCGAACTTGGAGAGACGCGCCTCGATATAACGGGGAGCGGCCGCGCTATCGCCTGTCAGGATATTTCCCCAGTTTCCCTGGCAATCGATCAGCAGCTCCTTTTGTCCCAACTGCACCAACGCGTCGCCGATCGAGGCGTCGCCATGCGGATGGAACTGCATGGTATGACCCACGATGTTGGCTACCTTATTGTAACGCCCGTCGTCGAGCCTTCTCATGGAATGAAGAATACGACGCTGCACCGGCTTGAGTCCATCGTTGATGTGCGGCACGGCCCGCTCAAGAATCACGTAGGAGGCATAATCCAGGAACCAATTCTGGTACATGCCGGAAAGATGATATGTGATATGCGCGTCATTCTTGTCCGGAACCTTATAGCGCGCGTGTTCTTGTGTGAGATCCTCTGGTGTCATCGTCTGTCCTCTTCTTCTATAGCTGCTTAGTCTGAATACATTTCACGCTGTAAATTTAATAAAAAAATGGATTCGGCTTACAGGAATTTCAACGTACGTTCCAATCCAATCCCCCGTGAGCCCTTGATTAAGATATGATAACCCGTCAGGGGTTCACGCTCGAGCGTCTCCAGAAGCGCCTCGGTCGTCTGGAAACAACAGTAACCCGACCCAACGGCAGAGAAATGCTCGCCACAGAGGTAAACCCGGTCGTAATGACCCGCGTCGATCAACCGGACAATCTCGGCATGCAACCGGTCGCTCTCCGGACCCAGCTCGCGCATATCGCCAAGGATCAAAGCCTTGGGAGCGCCCGGCATAGCCCCAAAATTCTCGAGAGCGGCCCTCATGCTGCTGGGGTTGGCGTTGTAGGCGTCAATCACCAGGCTGTTTCGCTCTGTCTGTTGGAATTGTGAGCGGTTATTGGTCGGCGTATAGGCGGCAATCGCCTGGTTGATCCGATCCGCCGGGACCTTGAAATAACGACCTATCGCGATCGCGGCCAAGACATTGTGAATATTATATCCTCCGATCAGGTGGGTATCGACCGGATAGCTCTCGTCCGTCTCCTTTTCCTGCCACTCCAACGAGAGGAAGGGATTGACCTCCGTCAGCCGGCCATGAATGAAAGCCTCCTCACCCGAGCCGTAAGTGGTATGCGGCAAACCCTGGGCGATGCCACGCAGGATCTCATCCTCCTCACGGATAAAGATCTCGCCACCATGTGCCCGGAGGTAATCGTAAAGTTCCCCCTTGGTCCGGATCACTCCATCAAACGAGCCAAATCCCTGCAAATGGGCCTGTCCCACATTGGTAATCAAGCCATAATTGGGATGAGCGATCTCCACCAACTCACGGATATCACCCGGATGGCTGGCACCCATCTCGATCACCGCCAGCTGATGCGTCTCACGAAGACGAAGCAATGTCAGCGGCACGCCGATATGATTATTCAGGTTGCCTTCCGTATAAAGCAGGTTATATTGAGTGGAGAGGACCGCCGCGATCAATTCCTTGGTCGTCGTCTTACCGTTCGTACCCGTAATACCGATCACCGGCAAGCCCAACCTGTCCCGATGCTCTCGGGCCAACGCTTGCAATGCCCGCAAGGTATCGTCGACCAGGATCGTACGATCGCCCGACAGATACTCGGGATTATCGATCACCGCATAGGCGCAACCTTTCTCCAAAGCCGCCGCCGCGTATTGGTTCCCATCGAAACGCTCGCCCTTCAAGGCAAAGAAAAGAGAGCCTTCCGGACAATGGCGACTGTCTGTCGTCACTACCGGATGCTTTATAAATAACTGGTAGAGATTTTCCGTATCCATGTCCAAATAGAATTGTATGACGCGAAGGTAGGGAAAAAACACGAGCCTTGTCCATACGTCTCGCCAGTCCCTTACGTCTCGCCAGTCCCTTACGTCTCGCCAGTCCCTTACGGAAAGTACTCCAGTACTCTCCGGGAAGTACTGGAGTACTTTCCGCATCGGACTACAGTACTTTCCGCAAGGGACTGGAATCGGCCCCTAACGCGAACGAAAACGACAACGATAAAAACAACCAGGAAGAAAAACAGGGAAAGAAACCGGAACCTACCGCCCTAAAACAATTAAAGGTTGTCTCCCGACAACCCCTAATCAAACTTTGTTAACCTTAAATCTAATACTATTATGAAAAAACCACGGTGCAAATATAGGGGACTTACAAGAATCCATCAAGAAAACAACTATTAATTTATATTGTTCAACATATAAGAAATCCAAAAATGGATTTTTATGACCACAATCCATGAAAATCCCTAATTTTGCATCCCATTAAAATGTAGCAAAATGATACAGAAATTCGATTTCTTAGTAATAGGTTCCGGAATCGCCGGCATGAGCTTCGCGCTCAAGGTCGCGCATAAGGGAAAGGTCGCGCTGATTTGCAAGGCTGGCCTGGAGGAGGCTAATACCTATTTCGCCCAAGGCGGAATAGCGTCGGTTACCAATCTAGCCGTCGATAATTTCGAGAAACATATTGAGGATACCATGATCGCGGGCGACTGGATCAGCGACCGGGCCGCCGTCGAGAAGGTTGTCCGTGAGGCTCCCGCACAGATCAAGCAACTGATCGAATGGGGTGTTAACTTCGACAAGAAGGCGGACGGCGAGTTCGACCTCCACAAGGAGGGCGGCCACTCGGAGTTCCGTATCCTGCACCATAAAGACAACACTGGCGCCGAGATCCAGACCAGCTTGATCCGCGCCGTGCAGCAACATCCGAACATCACCATCTTCAAGAACCATTTTGCCGTCGAGATCATCACGCAGCATCATCTGGGTATCATCGTCACCCGCTACACGCCCGGCATCAAGTGTTTCGGCGCCTACGTGTTGAACGAGGAGACCGGCGAGGTGGATACCTTCCTTTCGAAGGTGACGGTCATGGCTACAGGCGGTTGCGAGGCGGTCTACCGCAATACCACCAACCCGCTTGTCGCTACGGGCGACGGAATCGCGATGGTCTATCGCGCCAAGGGACAGGTGAAGGACATGGAATTCATCCAGTTCCACCCGACAGCCCTTTATCATCCGGGCGATCGTCCCTGCTTCCTGATCACCGAGGCAATGCGTGGCTACGGAGCTGTCCTGAAGAACCTCGCTGGCGAGGAGTTCATGCAGAAGTATGACCCGCGTCTCTCGTTGGCGCCGCGCGACATCGTGGCCCGGGCGATCGACAGTGAGATGAAATTGCGAGGCGACGATCACGTCTACCTCGATGTCACCCATAAGGATCCGGAAGAGACGAAACGTCACTTCCCCAACATTTACAAGCATTGCCTGGAGATCGGCATCGATATCACCAAGGATTATATTCCGGTTGCCCCGGCGGCACACTACCTGTGCGGCGGTATCAAGGTGGATCTCGACGGACAATCAAGCATCCGCCGACTCTACGCTATCGGCGAGTGCTCATGCACGGGCCTGCATGGCGGTAACCGTTTGGCGTCGAACTCGCTGATCGAGGCGGTTGTCTACGCCGAGGCCGCCGCCCAGCACGCGTTGAGCGTTGTCGACCGTTACGACTATAACACCGACATCCCCGAATGGAACGACGAGGGAACGATCACCAACGAGGAGCGCGTCCTGATCACCCAGAGCATGAGGGAGGTGAACCAGATCATGGAATCCTACGTCGGTATTGTCCGGAGCAACCTGCGCCTGACGCGGGCCTGGAACCGCCTCGATATCCTCTACGAGGAGACGGAGAGCCTCTTCAAGCACTGCAAGGCCTCGCGCGAGATTTGCGAGCTGCGTAACCTGATCAACGTCGGTTACCTCATCACCAAGCAGGCGATGGAGCGGAAGGAGAGCCGTGGTTTGCACTACACCATCGACTACCTGCCCGAGAAAGACAAGAACAAGACGATCTCCCAATAAAACGAAAAGCCCGCGAGCGATCTCGCGGGCTTTCCTTATTCCCATTCCAGTATCCCAATATCAATAGTTCTGCTTCATCGGCTCGAAGAAAGCTTGTGGGTGCAAGCATGCCGGACATTTCTGCGGCGCCTTCTTACCCTCGATCACGAAACCGCAGTTACGGCACTGCCACCAGATCGTCTCGTCTTTCTCGAATACCTTATTCTCGATCACATTCGCCAAAAGCTTGCGATAACGTTTCTCATGCTCAGCCTCAACCTTGGCGATCATACGGAACGCTACGGCTACCTCAGGGAAGCCCTCCTCATCGGCCACCTTCGCGAACTCCGGATAAAGGTCTGCCCACTCCTCGTTCTCGCCTGCCGCGGCTGCCGCCAAGTTCTCGGCTGTCGTACCGATAACACCCGCGGGATATGCCGCCGTGATCTCTACCATGCCGCCCTCGAGGAACTTGAAGAAACGCTTAGCGTGCTCTTTCTCCTGCTCCGCTGTCTCCATGAAGACACCGGCGATCTGCTCATAACCCTCTTTCTTGGCCGTGCTCGCGAAGAATGTGTAACGGCTTCTTGCCTGCGACTCGCCCGCGAATGATTTCAATAAGTTCTGTTCTGTACGTGTACCTTTAATGCTTTTTTCCATATCGCTAAAATATTATGTTGTTAATAATGTCTCCTGATTTCTTATACCGCGAATATACGGAGATCTCATCATATCGCTATCCTCTTTTCATTCAATAGTTTTGATAAGCCAATCGATAATATCTATCATCCGCCCCAACGTTCACGTTAATAAAACAAGCGAGGCCCGGCGATTGTTCCGGATCGCTTCTTGATTATTCCATTATTCCGGTTTCAGGCGAAATAGTTACCTTCGCGCCGTTAAACTAACAGCAAGAAAAAAAATGAGTAACATGTTTGTGTTCCAGCCCAAACTTTTCACTGAGTTGAGAAACTATTCCAAGGAAAAGTTCACGGCTGACCTGATGGCGGGCATCATTGTCGGCATCGTCGCCCTGCCCCTCGCCATCGCGTTTGGTATCGCTTCGGGCGTGAGTCCGGAAAAAGGCCTGATCACCGCCATCATCGGCGGATTTATCGTCTCCCTGCTGGGCGGCAGCAAGGTACAGATCGGAGGGCCCACGGGCGCCTTCATCGTGATCGTCTATGGCATCATACAGAACTTCGGCGTCGAGGGGCTGGCCATCGCCACCGTCCTGGCCGGCGTGATGCTGCTCCTGATGGGCGCCTTGCGGCTCGGGACGGTCATCAAGTTCATCCCCTACCCCATCGTCGTCGGCTTCACGAGCGGTATCGCCGTGACGATCTTCACCACCCAGATGAAAGACCTCTTCGGCCTCACGATGACCGAGGTTCCGGCGGACTTCATCTCGAAATGGATCGCCTACGCGGGCGCTTTCCACACCATGAACCTCTGGTCGCTGGGTGTCGGTATCGTCAGCATCGTGATCATCGCCCTCTCGCCCCGGTTGACCCGCAAGATCCCCGGGTCGTTGATCGCCATCATCATCATGACCGTCGTCGCCTACATCCTGCGCGAGCACGCGGGCATCACCTCGATCGAGACCATTGGCGACCGCTTCACGATCAACGCCTCGCTGCCGAAACCCGAGGGGCTGGTCTTCAATATGGAGACGATCAACCTGCTTATCCCCTCGGCCTTCACGATCGCTGTGCTGGGCGCCATCGAGTCGCTGCTCTCAGCCACCGTGGCCGACGGTGTCATTGGTGATCGCCACGACTCGAACACCGAGCTGATCGCCCAGGGCGCGGCCAACATCGTCGTCCCCCTCTTCGGCGGCATCCCCGTCACCGGCGCCATCGCCCGCACGATGACCAACATCAACAACGGCGGCCGCAGCCCGATCGCCGGCATCATCCACGCCATCGTGTTGCTGCTCATCCTCCTCTTCCTCGGGCCGCTGACGCGACACATCCCGATGGCCTGCCTGGCCGGCGTGCTGATCATCGTCTCCTACAACATGAGTGAGTGGCGTACCTTCCGGTCGCTGATGAAGAACCCGAAGAGCGACGTCTCCGTCCTGCTCGTCACCTTCTTCCTGACGGTCATCTTCGACCTGACAATCGCCATCGAGATCGGACTCCTGATCGCCATGCTCCTCTTCATGCGCCGTGTGGCCGAGACGACGCGCGTCTCCGTCGCTACCGACGTGATCAACCTGACGGAGGAGAACGAGACGCACCAGCAGCAGGAAGAGAAACTGGCCATCCCGCGCGGCGTGGAGGTCTACGAGATCGACGGCCCGTTCTTCTTCGGCGTCGCCAACAAGTTCGACAGCGTCATGAAGAGCATGGGCGACAAGCCCCACGTCCGCGTCATCCGGATGCGCAAGGTGCCCTTCATGGACTCGACGGGCCTGCACAACCTCGAGAGCCTCATCCGCCTCTCCAAGGCCGAGGGCATACAGGTGGTCCTCTCGGGCGTCAACGAGCGGGTGCGCCACGTGCTCGAGAGGTCGAATGTCGACCGGATGATCGGCCCGGAGAATATCTGCGCCAACATCCACCAGGCCCTCGAGCGGGCCAGCCGGATCCTCTGACGCGCCTGCCCGGAGGCTTACGGTTTTACAGCGGTAAAGCACACTGCTGAACGCACGACAGGCCATTACCACCCGGTATGCCCTCCTTTTCGAGGCGGCGCTCGGGATAGACGCGGAACCCCTGCTGAAGATGCAGACGGACTACGACATGCACGTCGCCAAATCCGACAAGAACTTTCTGGAAAGGCTGGCCAATATCCGCAAGCTGGCTGCGGCGCTCTAAGGAAGTGACCTCTCGCGGCTCATAAAAGACCAAAATAACCAGTTTGTCAACGACGTGCACCGGTGGAAAAGCCCACCGTATCAATACGACAGCGACGTGCACCGGTGGAAAGGCCTCGCCGTATCAATACGACGGCGACATGCACCGGTGCATGGAGTCATCGAACTCTTTTTTCAGGCAAAGATTTTTCGTTTCTATTGATCTTTGTTTAAAAAAACAGTATATTCGTCACATTAACTTTTAAATATCAACAGCCATGACAAAACAGGTTAATAATTTCAACAAAACACGTCTTCCCATCGGTACGCTGACCAATTTCCACAAGAAAGTACTGACCTTGATCGGGACAACGACGGCGGCGGCGCTCCATGTGGAGGGGCTCGAACCCCCATATACGGCGGCGGTGGAGACACTGTCGAGCATCGTCAACCGCCCGACGACCTACGTGGCGACCCAGTCGCGCCAGGATGTCGACGACCGTCGCGACCGGTTTGTCGGGGTAATCCATCAAATCATCAACGCCCACAAGACCAACCCGATCGCCGAGAAACAGGCGGCCGCGGCGACACTCGGCGCGCTGATGGCCCCCTATCGCTCGATCGCCAGGCACCAATACGCCAAGGAGACCGAGGAGATCAACGGGATGCTGGCCGTGCTCGAGGCCCACTCGGAGGAGACGGCTCTGCTGGACCTGACCGACGAGGTGGCGGGGCTCAAGGAGGCCAACGAGGCTTTCGAGGCGGTAATCGACGAGAAGATCGCCGAGGAGCAGGCCCGCCAGGCGGTCAGCGACACTGACTCGAAGGAGGCGACCAGCGCGGCCAACAACCTCTACGACCAGATCGTCCTGACGGTCAACGCCTACGCCATCGTCAGCCCGACCGACGAGATCGAGGGCTTCATCGACCAGCTGAACGCCACGGTGGCGGTCTACGCCGCGATGATCGACTCCACGCCCTCCAGCCCCACCACGCCAACCGACCCGACCGACCCCAGCGAGCCGACCGATCCGGATGGCGACGGCGACGGCGGCGGTACGCCCGGAGAGGTCTAGGCGCGCTTCCCGGCCCCTCTCCGCGAGGGACCGGGAAAGCCCTAAAGGATCGAGATCCTCAGCTCGCGCCCGTAAGCGAAACGGCGCTCATAGCAGGGCACCGTGCGGACGAACCGCTCGCATTCCTCGATCGTCATCCCCGCCTGGGGCTCGCCCCAATGCCAGATCGGGGCCACTCTCTTTTTCTCCTCTTTCGTTTTCATAAGCTTTCAATTTTTCGGTTATCGTAAACACTTTGTTCCCTAAGACGCGGATCCCGGCGAAAACCCCTATCGGAAAATGTTAAAAAAACAGATAAAAATCCCCGCCGCCTGAAACAACTTTGTAATATTTTTTGCCGAACTTCGCGAAAAAGCGATCATTATGCCTAAGAAAGAAACATTTGAGGATTATTACCTGCCGAGAGACATCAGCTGGATGTATTTCAACCGGCGCATCCTGCAGGAGGCCCACAAGGAGAACATCCCCTTGCTCGAGCGGCTGAGCTTCCTGGGGATCTACTCGAACAACCTCGACGAGTTCTTCCGGGTCCGCGTGGCGACACAGAGCCGCGTCGCCGAGTGCGAGGACAAGAGCGCCAAGAAAGAGCAGGAAGAGGCGAAGAAACTGCTGAAGCAGATCTATAAGCTGAACAGCAAATACGCCAAGGAATACGAGCAGACCATCACGGCGCTCAACCGCGAGCTGCGCGACAACAACATCTACCTCTTGCGCGACAACGAGGTCGACGACGAGCAACGGGCCTTCATCCGCGATTACTACTACCAGAAGCTGAACGGCTTCATCAACCCCACCTGGTTCTCGCGGCTGGCGCAGATCGACGACCAGAGCGACGAGGACATCTACATGGCCATCAAGATGACCAAGAAGGCGGCCGAGAAGGGAAAAGCCGAATACGCGCTGCTGGAGCTGCCGATCAGCGTCTGCGGCCGCTTCGCCGAGCTGCCCACCCGCGAGGGGCGCCACTACCTGATGTACATGGAAGACGTCGTGCGCTGCTGCCTCCCGCTCGTCTTCGTCGGGCTGGAATACGAGCACTTCGAGGCCTACTCGTTCAAGTTCACGAAAGACGCCGAGATGGAGATCGACAACGACCTGCGCAACGGCACGCTGCAGAAGATATCCAAGGGCGTCAAGAGCCGCAAGAAAGGCGAGCCGCTGCGGGTGATCTACGACGCCAGCATGCCGAAGGACCTGCTGAAGAAGGTGCTCGGCAAGCTGAATCTCGACAAGCTCGACACCGTGCTGGCCGGCGGACGCTACCAGAATCACCGCGACCTGATGAAATTCCCCGACTGCGGCCGGCGCGACCTGAAATACCCGGCGTGGCCGCCCATCGTGAAGCGCGAGCTGTCGGGGCCCAAGAGCCTGCTCGAGAAGATCCAGAAGAAGGACCGCTTCATCCACGTCCCCTACCACAGCTTCGACAGCTACATCCGCGTTCTTCAGGAGGCGGCGATCAACAAGGAGGTGAAGGCGATCAAGACGACGCTCTACCGCCTGGCCAAGGAGTCGAAAGTGGTGCAGGCGCTGATCTGTGCCGCCCGCAACGGCAAGAAGGTGACGGTCGTCATCGAGCTGCTGGCCCGCTTCGACGAGGCTTCGAACATCAACTGGTCGAAAAAGATGCAAGACGCGGGCATCCACGTCATCTTCGGCGTCGAGGGGCTGAAGGTACACTCGAAGATCACCCACATCCAGATGCGCACGGGCAACGACATCGCCTGCGTCAGCACCGGCAATTTCCACGAGGGCAACGCCAAGATGTACACCGACTTCCTGCTGATGACCGCCTCGCGCCCCATCGTGCAAGACGTGGAGAACGCCTTCAGGTTCATCGAGCGGCCCTATACGCCGGTGCGCTTCAAGGAGCTGCTCGTCTCGCCCAACGACATGAAGCGCCGCTTCGTCCGCCTCATCAACGAGGAGATCCGCAACAAGCGGGCGGGCAAGCCGGCCTACATCATGGTCAAGATCAACCACATCACCGACCCGATCATGGTCAAGAAACTCTATGAGGCGGCGGCGAACGGGGTGCGGATCGACCTGGTGGTACGCGGCAACTGCTCGCTCTGCACCGATGCCCCCGGCACGAACGGCAATATCCGGATAAACGGAATCATCGATCGTTACCTGGAACACTCCAGAATTTTTATCTTCGCGAATGGAGGCGACGAGAAGATGTTCATCGGGTCAGCCGACTGGATGCCGCGCAACCTCGACAACCGTGTGGAGGTCGTCACGCCGGTCTACGATCCCGAGATCAAGGCAGACTTGAGACGGGTCGTGGAGTATGGCCTGCTCGACACCCTGCAAGGCAGGAAAGTGGACGGCAGCGGCAAGCCCGAGCCCTGGACGACCGACGAGAACAGCCCTTTCCGCTCCCAAGAGGCCTTGTATAACTATTATCTAGAAAAAAACGAAGAAGATGAAAAAGAAAAATGACCCCGCCCAGGCGACCGTTTACGCGGCGATCGACATCGGATCGAACGCCGCCCGCCTATTGATCAAGAAAAGGAACAACAAGACGAACATGTTCGATAAATGCCTGTTGCTCCGTGTCCCGTTACGGCTCGGTTTCGACGTGTTCTCGATCGGCAAACTCTCCGCCAAGAAGGAGGAGAATCTCACCCGGTTGATGAAGACCTATCGCCAGCTGATGAAGATCTACGACGTAGAGTGCTTCCGCGCTTGCGCTACTTCGGCCATGCGCGACGCCCTCAACGGACCGGATATCATCAAGAGCATCAAGAAGAAGACCGGCATCCAGATCGAGATCATCAGCGGTCAGGAAGAGGCGCAGATCGTCTACAGCAACCACATGGAGTGCATGGAAGACCGGAATGGCAACTACATGTACGTCGATGTCGGCGGTGGCAGTACGGAGATCAACCTGCTGATCGGCGGCAAGCTGGTCTGCTCGCGCTCCTTCAATATCGGTACGGTGCGTATCCTGAGCGGCAAGGTCGACGACGGCGCCTGGATCCGCCTGAAGAACGAGATCACGGAACTGACCAAAGAGTACCAGAATATCAACATCATCGGATCGGGTGGTAACATCAACAAGCTCTATCGCCTGACCGAGAAGAAGAACAAGAAGAAGAAACGGTTACCCATCTCCTCGTTGCAGGCACTCTACAACGAGCTGGCACCTCTCACACCCGAGGAGCGTTGCGAGCAGTTCGACATGAAACCGGACCGCGCCGACGTGATCATCCCGGCGGCCAAGATCTTCCTGACCATTGCCGAGACGATCAACGCCAGCTACATCCACGTGCCGGTCATCGGTCTGGCGGACGGTATCATCGATATGCTCTACGCCAAGAATCAGGCCTCGGCCCCGGATCCGGAGGAACCCAAGAAAAAGCGTAAGGACAAATAAGCGAATCCCGTCATGAAGAACCGTAAATTCATATTGACGGCGTTGTTCGCCAGCCTGATCCTCCTTGGAGCCTACGCCCAGAAAAGCGTCGCCTTCAGGGAGGGCAAGCTCAAGATCGTGCAACTGACCGATATCCATTGGGATCCCCAATCGAAGAATTGCGCCCAGACAGCTCAAACCATCGAGGCGGTCCTGGCGCTCGAGAAACCCGATATCGCCATGCTGACGGGTGATGTCGTCACCGAGAAACCCGGACCGGAGGGATGGAAAGCGATCATCGCCCTTCTCGAGAAGGCCCAGGTTCCCTTCACGGTCATGATGGGCAACCACGACGCGGAGGTGATGCCCAAACAGGAGATCTACGACCTGCTGGCCCAATCGCCCTATTTCATCGGAGAGAAAGGCCCCGAGACGATCCACGGTTGCGGCAATTATGTCGTCCCGGTCTATGGAGCGGATCACAAAACAACAAAGGCATTGCTCTATTGCATCGACTCGAACGACTATCCGGAGAGCAAGGATTATGGCACTTACGACTGGATTCATTTCGACCAGGTCGCCTGGTATCGCCAGACGAGCGCCCGCTTCACGAAAGAGAACGGAGGCAATCCCTTGCCTGCCCTGGCCTTCTTCCATATCGCCCTTCCGGAATACGACGCGATCCCTAACAACGGAACAATGTTGGGCGAGAAAAACGAGGGATCGGGCGCTTCGAAGATCAACTCCGGCCTGTTCGCCTCATTCATCGAGATGGGCGACGTCATGGGTGCCTTTGTCGGTCACGATCACGATAACGACTTCATCGGTACGCATTACCAGATCGCCCTGGCCTACGGACGTGTCACGGGAACCGACGCTTATGGCGACCTGGAAAGAGGCATGCGGGTGATCGAACTGAAAGAGAACGAGAGAAGTTTCGATACGTGGGTTCGCACACCCTCCAAGAAAGGCGATATCTTCTATTATCCCTCAGGCCTGACTTCGCTCGACGAGGAGCAAATGAGCTATCTCCCGGCCACAACTACGAAAGCAGGCAAACCGGGCGTCGCCTATACCTATTATGAAGGCAAATTCAAGAGCACGGCCGACGTGCTGAAGGCCAAACCGGTCAAGGAGGGAACTTTCCGTAATTTCTCCATCAAGGAGGCTGCAGCCGACGATCATTTCGGTTACCAGTTCCGCTCGCAGATCAATATCCCGGAAAAAGGGGTCTATAAGTTTCACATCTATTCCGACGATGGCGCCCGCCTCTTTATCGATGGCCAGGAGGTAATCGATATCGACGGCTCGCACAGCGCGGGCGAGGCGACAGGCAAAGTTGCCCTCGAAAAGGGATTCCACGAGATCTGTGTGATCTATTTCGAGGATTATATGGGCCAGGCGCTCGAGATCGGCATCACGGGAAAAAACCTTCCCAAACAGGTCCTGCCGGACGGGATGCTCTTCCTGCCGGAATAAGCGGACTCGCAT
>USAD01000018.1 GCA_900552415.1 uncultured Parabacteroides sp. | reverse complement strand
GGAGAGTACTTTTGTTCCATGATCATCTCCTTCAAAGACACTTCGCTGAGGAAAGACAAAATTACGTGTTCCCATCAACTGAAGAGAATCGAATGCCGTAATTTGATCAGCATTTCTAAAGCCATCGTCTATTACGGCAATGACGACACCTTTTCCTTTAAATCCGGCTTTATGCAGGCGATCACCTTTCACCATCTTGATCTGCTCCTCTGCATAACCGTACGGAGAACGTAAGGGATTGTCTGCGGGTTTTAGGTGTTGATCGCTGTCCCAGGATTTTTCAATTGTGCTACTTTGATCTATTTCTCCTTTCCAAACCCATTTGATTGAATCGACAATTGATAAATGCTGCAGGCGTTCAATATTAGCGCTATCATTCGTGGCAACTACTACGGTAGAGAGCCACCGACTTGATACGATTATCTGGAATCCATTTTTTTCTAATGAATCTAAGCATTGTGATGCGATTGGACGGTCCATATCGTCTAAAGGAATCGATAGTCGTTTTCTCCTTTCGAGCGCCTGAGGGGATAATTGGATGGCTTCATTACCTTTGTTATTTAGATAAACCCGAAAGCCATAGGAATCTGCCGCAAATGAAGTCACGGTAATTATAAAAAGGAAAAGCAATGATATCAAATAAGATAATTTGGACATAATTATTGAAAGCCTGTTTTTTGTAAATAACAAATATACGATTCGCTTCTGAAAAAGAATAAGCCTCGGTGACCTTTTTAGGGGACAAACCGAGGCTTATCAGGAATAATCAATATAATAACATTAAAAAAACTATTCTTTAATTTTGTCTATATCACAAATGGGAATTTCCCGTTTAACACTCTGTCTAAGTGAGATCAGTGTTTCTGTTGCCGTCACGCCAGGAATTTCCTGAATCTTGGTGTTCAATAATTCCATCAAATGCTCATTGTCGCGAGCATACAATTTTATGAGCATCGTATATGGACCTGTCGTGAAGTGACATTCAACAATTTCAGGGATCTTCTCAAATTCTGGGACGACTTCCTTGTACATGGAGCCACGTTCCAGTTTTACCCCGATATATGTGCAAGTGTTATATCCCAAGATTTTCGGATTGATATGGTACCCGGATCCGACAATCACATTCATGTCGATCATGCGCTGAACTCGTTGGTGAATGGCCGCGCGCGACACCCCACATTCCTCCGCTACATCCTTGAACGGAATCCTGGCATTCTTTGAAATGATGTTCAATATCTGCCTGTCTAGTTTATCTATTTTTTCCATTTTAAAATAATGCTTATAAGGTGTATCCAAATGTTTTTACCAAAAGTAATAATTAATTTATTACGAATGTCATTTTGAAAGAGGAAAGTGGCAAAATAAATGATAAAAGCGAATAAAAATGCTTTTAAGCATATTTATTCGCTCTCTATAATGATTATTATGGCAATTATTTCTTAGCGTCGTCCTTTACGATCTCCAACAGCTCTACCTCAAATTTCAGTACGCTGTTTGGTTTGATGTCGCGACCGGCGCCACGCTCGCCATAAGCCAGTTCTGACGGGATCCAGAAAATGTATTTTGAGCCAACCGGCATGATTTGCAAGCCTTCAGTCCAACCCTTGATTACTTGGTTAACGCCAAACTCTGCGGGTTCGCCACGATCCAACGAGCTGTCAAATTTTGTACCGTCCAAGAGAGTACCTGTATAATGTACTTTTACCTTGTCTGTCTCAGTCGGTTTAGCGCCTGTACCTTCCGTGATTACCTGATATTGCAGACCGCTTTCGGTAGTCATAACGCCTTGTTTTGTCTTGTTCTCAGCCAGGAATTTCTCACCTGCCTCTTTGTTCTCTTGAGCCTCGCGGTTTTGAGCCTCTACGAAGTAGGTCTGCAGATAACGTTGTGCCTCTTCCGGAGTCATTTTCAAGGCAGCGGAATCACCTTTGATAGCTTGGATGAAACCTGCGATCAGGTCGTCAACATTGGCTTCTTCACCCGGCAGGGTTTTCAGGTTTTCTTTGTAACCGGCACCCGTGCTTACGCCAATCGCGTAGCTCGCGCTATCGACCGCCGTTTTCAAGCTTGCGCTGGGATGTGATCCTCCGCAAGATGTAAACATCGCTCCCATTGCTACAATCACTGTAGCGACTAATACACTAACTTTTTTCATCTCTTTATATATACTTTAAAAGTCTTATTTTACGATATCCAACAATTCCACGTCGAAGATCAACGTGCTGTTCGGTTCGATCAGGTTACCGGCGCCATTCTCGCCATAGGCCAGGTTTGACGGGATGAACAAACGCCATTTTGAGCCGACCGGCATCAGTTGCAATGCTTCTACCCAACCCGGGATCACTTGCGATACGCCGAAAACGGCCGGTTCTCCACGTTGTACGGAGCTGTCGAAGACTGTGCCGTTGATCAATGTGCCATGGTAATGGCATTTTACCTTGTCATTGGCTGTTGGCTTGGCGCCCGTGCCGTTTTTCAATACCTCGTATTGGAGGCCGCTGGGCAGCTCTACGACACCGGCCTTGTGGCGATTGATGTTCAGGAATTCCTCGCCCGCTTTCTTGTTGATCTCGAGCCGTTCCTTCTGGAGTTTCATGAAATAGTCGTTGATTACCTCTTTTGCCTCGTCGTAGGTGATGGCTGGTTGGTTGCCCGACAGGACATCGGTCAGGCCCTTGACGAAATCCTCCACCTGGAGGTCCTTGATGCCCGAGTTCTCAAAATTGTTGCCGATGCTCAGGCCAAGTGCGTAACTTACTTTATCCATCTTGTTCTTTTTTTCTGCTTTGATTATAAATGAGGGGCAAATGTAATGTTTTTAATCACACGAACAGCGCTTTAGGGGCTAAATATATTTTTTATTAACCATTTGGGCGCCCGGCGTTGCTTTTGCGTCCGTAATATCGTAGCTTTGCTTGACAATATTAATTGCTAATTCGAACAGCTCATGAAAAAGAAACTTGTCGTGCTGACCGGCGCCGGGATGAGCGCCGAAAGCGGTATCTCGACCTTCAGGGACTCTGACGGTCTTTGGGAGCATTATCGGGTGGAGGATGTCGCCACGCCCGAGGGATTCCGGGCCAATCCGGGCCTCGTCCTCGATTTTTATAACCAACGCCGGAAAGAGGTCCTCGCCACCAAGCCGAATGAGGGCCATTACGGTCTCGCGGCCCTGGAGAAGGACTTCGACGTGCGGATCGTCACGCAGAACATCGACAACCTGCACGAGCGGGCGGGCAGCCACCAAGTGATCCACCTCCACGGCGAGATCATGAAGGCCTGCACCATGCGCGACCAGCAGACGACCTACGACCTCCCGCCCGAGAACCCCGTCATCAACCTGGGCGACAAGGATCCGCATGGCGAGCAGCTGCGCCCCTTCATCGTCTGGTTCGGCGAGGCGGTGCCCATGATCGAGCCCGCCATCCGCTGGGTCGAGGATTGCGACATCTTCGTCATCATCGGCACCTCGCTCAACGTCTATCCCGCCGCCGGCTTGCTCAACTACGTGCGCCGGGGCCAGCCGATCTTCCTGATCGACCCGAAAGAGGTACGGACCTGGCGCGACGACATCGAGCATATCCAATGTGGCGCGTCCGAGGGCGTGCGACGCCTCACGGAGAAGCTTCAGGCCCTCCGCTAAAAACAGTCGTCCCCACCGTTCCGGTTATCCGGTCGGGCGGGGACGACAAACATTCACCTTCTATTTTTATATTACGACAAAAAGTTATAAACCTAACTTCTCGGATATTTCCAGCATGCGCCGGATCGGGCGGATGGCTTTCTGCCGCACCGTCTCGTCCACGTAGATCTCCGGCATCTCGTATTTCAAGCAATTATACAATTTCTCCATCGTGTTCATCCGCATGTAGTTGCACTCGTTGCAAGCGCAGGTGCCGTCCTCGGGCGGGGCGGGGATGAACTCTTTCTCCGGGCTGCGCTTGCGCATCTCGTGGATCACGCCGCTCTCGGTGGCGACGATGAAACGCGTCTTGTCCGACTGGATGGTGTATTTCAGCAACGCGGCGGTCGAGCCGACGAAATCGGACACCTTCACCACCGGGCCCTTGCACTCCGGATGGGTGATCACGGCGGCGTCGGGGTATTGTTGTTTCAGCTCCAGGATCTTCGCGGGCGAGAATTGCTCGTGCACGTGGCAGGCGCCGTCCCACAGCACCATCTCGCGGCCCGTGATGCTGTTGATGTAATGGCCCAGGTTGCGGTCGGGGCCGAAGATGATCTTCTCCTCTTTCGGCAGGCTCTCGACGATCTGCCGCGCGTTGGTCGAGGTGACCACGATGTCGGTCACCGCCTTGACCGCGGCCGTCGTGTTGACGTACGAGATGACCGTGTGGCCCGGGTGTGCCTTGACGAATTGCTCGAACGCCACCGCCGGGCAGCTGTCCGCCAGCGAGCAGCCCGCGTTCAGGTCGGGCACCAGCACCTTCTTCTCCGGGCAGAGGATCTTGGCCGTCTCGCCCATGAAATGCACGCCGCACATGACGAGGACGCTGGCCTCCGTCTTCGCCGCCCATTGCGCCAGGGCGAGGCTGTCGCCCACGAAGTCGGCGATGTCCTGGATCTCGCCCGTCTGGTAGTAGTGCGCCAGGATGACGGCGTTCTTCTCTTTCCTCAGCCGGTCGATTTCCGCCTTGAGGTCGATCCCGGCGGGAATCGGCGCGTCCATATAACCTATCGAATTAGTCCCCATATTTCTTTATTATTTTTGATCGCTAATGGTTGTTTGAACCGGTTATGAACAGGTTTATCGCCCGTTTTGGGCTCCTTGTCCCTACGTGAACAGGTTTATCAACCGGTTATCAACGTTCGCGAAGTTAAGATATTCCTTTCATATTCGGTGGGATTGGGAGGAGAAATTTTTTAGTTTACATTCATGGTTCGTTGGTCGGATGAGGTAAAACGGGCTACGCGTCGGTGCGTGACGCTTCCGACCTGGTAAAATGGGCAGCGCGTCGGCGCGTGGCGTTTTCGACCTGGTAAAATGGGCTGTGCGTCGGCGCGTGGTGTTTTCGACCTGATAAAATGGGCTGTGCGTCGGCGCGTGGCGTGTCCGACCTGATAAAGCGGGCCGTGTGTCGGCGCATGACGCGTCCGACCGGGAAAAATGGTTCATTTTTATGCGGAAAACCTTGATTTATTAAGAAATAGTCGTACATTACGCCAATAATCTAAAATAATTCATTCATTTTTAAAAAAAGGAGGTTTTATGGCAACATGGGTAGCTTATTTGGGTAGTAAACTGCCGGTTGGCTCGCACAACGCTTATCATCGGGAGATCGTGGACGAAATCGTGAAAGCGACTCCGGAGGCGTTGCATATCGAGACTCTTTTCGCTTCCTACCAGGAGGCGGTGGAGTTGGAGCAGGCGTTGATCAAGCAGGTCGCGGGGTCGGCTTATACCACGACTGTTACCGACGCCAACGAGCGGTGCGACCTTTGGCTGCGTGTCTTTTTTGAGGCGCAAAAGGCGTTCATGGTCGCTCCCGTCGGAAGCGAGACGCTGAAACACGCGGAGGCGTTGAAGCCGATTGTCGGGACTTACGACGGGATCCATCGCCACGAGCAATCGCGGCAGGTGACCGAGACAAACGGTTTGCTGACAGCCGTGGCGACGGGCGAGGAGGTGGTCGCCGCGGTCGAGGCTCTTGGGTTCAAGCCGGTTTTCGAGCAACTGAGGATCGAGAACGACCGGCTGGAGGCGGCCATCCGGGCGCGTAACCTGGAGGACGCGGATCTGCTGAAGGCACATGGCGGATTGACGGCGAGCGACCAGAGGAAGGTGGTCGATAACCTATATCAGCAGGTGGTCGCCCACGTGAACGCTTACGCGATCGTCGAGCCGTCGGAGGCAATCGATAATTTCATCATCGAGGCGACGGCGACGGCTGATTATTACGCGAATATTGCGGCGCGCGACAATGGGGCGACGAAGCCTGATCTGGATCCCGACCCCGGCACGACCGACCCGGAGGATCCCGGCACGACGGAGCCAACCGACCCGACCGAACCGGGCGGCGATAGCGGCACGCCCGGCGGCGTATAGCCCGTGGGAAAACGAAGACGAGGGGGCACGCCCGGTTGGGCATGTCCCCTCGTCCTGTTATCAGGCCGGTGGTTTATTTCGCCGGCTGGTTGGTCATCGTGAATTCCAGCTTGCCGCCACCGACAATGTCCGCATGGTCGATGAAGGGGCGGGTCAGGGGTTTGCCATTCAGGCGGATCTCCTTGACATACTTGTTGGCTGCGCTGTTGTCGTGGACGATCACCTCGAATGTTCCGCCGGCCACTTTCAGAGTTGCCTTGTCGACCATCGGTCGTCCGAGCGTGTAGGTCGGGATGCCGGGGCAGACCTGGTAAAGGCCGAGGGCGCTCATCACGTACCACGCCGACATCTGGCCGCAATCCTCGTTGCCGATGATGCCGTCGGGCGCGTTGGTGTAGAACTCACGCATGATGAAGTCGAGCCGCTCTTGCGCCTTCCAGGGCGAGTCGGTCCAGTTATACAGATAGGCCATGTGATGGCTCGGCTCGTTGCCGTGGGCGTATTGGCCGATCAAACCGGTGATGTCGCCCGAAGCCTCGGCCCCATCCACTTGCGACGAGGTGGTGAACAGGGTGTCCAGACGGGTTTCCAATTCCTGTTTGCCACCGATAGCGGCGATGTAATTGTCCATGTCGTGCGGTACGAAGAAACTCCACTGGAAGGCGTTGCCCTCGGTGTAGTCGCTCTTCATGTGCGACGAGTAGCGGGGGTTGAAGGGCGAGCGGAACTTGCCGTCGCTCATGATCGGGCGCATGAACTTGGTCTCGGGATCGAGATAACGCTGGTAGAATTTCGACTTGGTCGTATATTCGTCGGCCAAAGCCTGGTCGCCGGCCGCCAGGGCGATCTGCGCGACGCACCAGTCGTAGTAGGCCATCTCGACGCCCCACGACACCGACTCCGGCACGGAGTCGGCCGGCACGAAGCCATATTTATCCTTATAATAGAGGTGGCGGGTAATCAAGTCGAGCTCGCGCGTGCCCTTGAACTTCTCCGCCAGGTCGGCACGGTAGACCGAAGAGCGTGCGGCTGCCTCAGCCCATGTCTTCATGTCGCCCTCAGCCAGCCCTTTCGCGATCAGGTCCGCCATTACCGAGACCGCCGGATAGCCGACCATACAGCCGGTATAGTTGGAAGCCAACGGCCATTTCGGCAGGATGGTGCCCTCCTCATAGGCATGCACGAGCACCTTGCCCCAGTCGGTGGCCAGGTCTGGCCGGATGATCGTCATCAGCGGGTGCAACGCCCGGAAGGTGTCCCAGAGCGAAAAGGCCGTGTAGTTGGTGTAGCCCGCCTCGGCACGGCGTACGGTACGGTCCATGCCCAGGTAACGGCCATCCACGTCCTGATAAGCGAACGGGGCGATCATCGTATGATACAACGCCGTGTAGAAGTTCTTCATGACGGTCGGGTCCTTGCTCTCCACCTGGATCAGGTTGAGCGCCTTTTTCCAGACGCTGGCCGATGCCTCACGGGTCGCCTCGAAATCCCATCCCGGCAATTCTGCCTCCATGTTCTTGGCGGCGCCATCTGGATCAACGGGCGAGAGGGCGACTTTTACGTAAAGCGGCTCGGAACTCTCCTTAAACTTATAATGCAGTTTCAGGTCCTTGTCCGTATTGAGACGGAGGAAGAGCGAGTCAGCCCGTTTCACGCCGTCGATGTATTGGTAAACCGTCTCGATCGGCTCGGAGAAGACGATCCGGTAGGCGATCTTGTGGAAATGCGCCCAGCCTTGCGTCTTGAAAGTACCCTCGACAGTCGAGTCGTTGACGAAGAGATACTCGTTGCCTGTCACTTTGTGACCCCAGTTGGGCTGGAGGACGTGACCCAGGTCGAGCATGACGAGGCGCTCTTTCGGATTGTCGTAAGTATATTTATGGAAACCAACACGATCGGTGGAGGTGAGCTCCACGTTCACCCCGAAATTGTCGAGGCGTACGGAATAGTAGCCCGGCTCGGCGTGCTCGGTCTCTTTTTTGAACGTGGCGATTGGCTTGATGGAATCCGCTCCAGAGAAGGGCAGCAATCCGATATCACCCAGGTCGCCAATGCCGGTCCCCGAGAGGTGGGTGTGGCTGAAAGCGTAAATCTGGTTGTCATCGTAATGATAACCGCTGCTGGCGTCCCAGCCCATGATGTGCGTGTCGGGGCTGAGCTGCACCATCGCGTACGGCCTTGTGGGGCCGGGGAAGGTGTGCCCATGGAAACCGGTGCCGATCATAGGGTCGACATACTGATTCAGATCTTTCTCCTGCGTGGAGGAAGAGGGGGATGACGCGCATCCCGCGACCAATCCGGAAATCGTAATAACGGAAAGGAGAGAAAGGAGTTTTTGTTTCACTAGATTATTTGATTTAGTTTATACTATGCTGTTTCACGTTTCCCGCGAAGATAACAAAAAAGATTGTTTCATTGGCTGTTTCGTGATATATTCGCGGCAAAATTGAGAGGGACGTATGTTTGTTGTTATCAGTATCATGTTTGGGGGAATTGCCGTAGGGTACCTGTTGCGGCGTGTCGAGCTGCTCCAGAAGATCGGGAAACCGATCTCCTATACCATTTTCCTGTTGTTGTTCCTTTTGGGAATCACTGTCGGCTCGAACCGGGAGATCATCAACAACCTCTCCTCGTTGGGAGGACAGGCTTTGGCAATCTCCGCTTCTGCCACGTTGGGTAGCCTGATTGCCGCATGGGCGGTTTATCATCTTTTCTTTAAGGAAAGGAGGCGGTCATGACCGGGAGTTTGATTATCGTTGGCTTTTTCTTCCTGGGTTGCCTGCTCGGTTGGAGCGGATTGATGCCGGCATTCCTGCAGGATGAGGATTTGACGATGTATGTCCTTTATCTCCTGATGTTCCAGGTTGGACTGAGCATTGGAAGCGACAAGCAGCTGAAGGAGATCTTGACCAATATCCGGCCGAAGTTGCTCTTGGTACCGTTGGCGACAATCACCGGGACCTTGCTCTTTTCTGCCCTGATCAGCTTTTTCTTGAGCCGTTGGAGTGTGACGGATTGTCTGGCTGTCGGGAGCGGTTTCGCCTATTATTCCCTTTCCACCATTTTGATTACCCAGTTGAAGGAGCCGGCGCTTGGCGTTCAGATGGCGGCCGAGTTGGGAACGATTGCCTTGATGAGTAATATTTTCCGTGAGATCTTTACCTTGTTGGGAGCGCCATTGTTTGTGCGGGTGTTCGGGCGGTTTGCCCCGATTTGCGCTGGCGGCGCTACGACGATGGATACCACGTTGCCTATTATTACGGCTACTTGCGGAAAGGACTTGGTTTTCGTTTCCATCTTCCATGGGATCCTCGTGGATTTCTCAGTTCCGTTTCTGGTTAGCTTTTTCTGCTCTATTTAACAGGTTGAAGCGTTTCTGTTTTTGGGAATAAGACATTTTTATTAACTTCGCCCCAATTACGACAAATTATAGAATCACTAGAAGAATCAGTTCTTATGGTAACACAGGCTCAAAAGAGGCCCTCCGCGCTCTTGTCGGTCATACCGATCGTGGTGTTGGTCGCATTGCTGTCGGTGACGATCAGTGTCTTTGGCAGCGACGCGTTGAACGGCGGTAGCCAGGTTGTCTTGTTGGCGACTACGGCGGTGGCCACCTCGTTGGCTATGTTTTTCTGCGGTACGTCCTGGAAAGAGATCGAAACTGCGATATGCAATAATATCCTGGGTGTTTCCACGGCTTTGATCATTTTGCTGTTGATCGGCGCTCTCTCCGGAAGTTGGATGATTAGTGGTGTGGTTCCTACCTTAATATATTATGGCATGCAACTGCTGCATCCCAGTTTTTTCCTGGCCTCTTGCTGTCTTATTTGCGCCGTGGTGTCGGTGATGACCGGCAGTTCGTGGACGACGATCGCGACCATAGGCATCGCCTTGATGGGCATCGGCGAGGCGCAAGGCTTCCAGGCGGGTTGGGTTGCCGGCGCCATTATCTCGGGCGCCTATTTTGGCGACAAGGTCTCGCCCTTGTCCGATACGACGGTCTTGGCCTCGTCGGTGACCCAAACACCCCTGTTCGTTCATATCCGTTATATGATGTTGACGACTGTTCCCACGATGGCGTTGACCTTGTTAATTTTCATGGTCGCTGGTTTTATGCATGAGGCCGGCGCTTCCGAGCAGGTCGCCGAGTTCTCGGCTGCGCTGGAGCAAACGTTTGATATCTCGTTATGGTTGCTGGTTGTCCCGTTGGTTACGGCGATCCTGATCGCCAAGAAAGTCCCGGCTTTGATTACCCTGTTCGTGTCTGCCCTGCTGGCCGGTATTTTCGCTTTAGTGATGCAACCGGGATTGTTACAAGAGATATCGGGCGAATCGTCCCGTTCCGCCTTGTCGCATTTCAAGGGATTGTTCATGACCTTTTATGGAAGTACGGGAATTGATACTGGCAACGTCGCCCTGAATGATCTGGTAGCGACTCGGGGAATGGCCGGCATGATGAACACGATCTGGTTGATTATCTGTGCCATGTGTTTTGGTGGGGCGATGACGGCAACTGGTATGCTGGAGAGCTTGACAATGGTGTTTATCCGTTTCATGCGAAAGCGGGCAAGCATGGTTGCGTCGACGGTGTTCTCAGGCCTGTTCCTGAATATCTGTACGGCCGATCAATATATCTCGATTATCTTGACAGGTAACATGTTTAAGGATATCTATAAGAATCAGGGCTACGAGAGCCGTTTGCTTAGCCGGACGACGGAGGATTCGGTGACGGTCACCTCGGTCTTGGTCCCGTGGAATACGTGCGGTATGACACAGGCGACGATCCTGAGCGTGCCGACACTGACCTATCTGCCTTACTGTTTCTTTAACATTATTAGCCCGTTAATGAGTATATTCATGGCGATTATCGGATATAAAATCAAGCGGAATCATGAAAAAGATAAAGATCTCCTTACTGGGTAAAGTCATTTTGGCCATTGCGGCAGGTATCTTGTTCGGGCAATTCCTGCCCGCTGGTGTCGTGCGGTTGTTCGTGACGTTCAACTCGTTATTCAGCGAGTTTCTCTCGTTCGCCATACCCCTGATTATCGTGGGGCTCGTGGCGCCTGCCATAGGGGAGTTGGGGCGTGGTGCCGGGAAACTTTTGCTTATCACGGCTTTGCTGGCTTATGGATCTACCCTTTTCTCCGGATTTTTTACCTACTTTAGTTGTGAGTTGGTCTTTCCTTATATTATCCCTGCCAATGCGGAGCTCATTGCGGCCGATAATCCGGGCGATTTCATGTTGCAGCCCTATTTTACGGTGGCGATGCCGCCTCTTATGGACGTGATGACCGCCCTGCTTTTGTCTTTTACTTTCGGTTTGGGCCTCTCGAATATTCCCGGGACGGCCTTGCGCGATGTTTTCCGTGATATCAAAGAGATCGTTACCCTGTTGATCGAGGAGGTGATCATTCCGCTATTGCCACTTCATATCTTTGGTATTTTCTTGAATATGACGGTTAGTGGACAGGTCATGAGTATTATCACCATGTTCTTGAAAGTTATCCTGGTGATATTCATCCTGCATGTCTTGCTTCTGTTGATTCAGTTCTTTGTGGCGGGAAGTGTTGCCAAGAAAAATCCATTTCGGTTGTTGAGGAATATGTTGCCGGCTTATGCCACTGCTTTAGGCACGCAATCGTCGGCGGCGACTATCCCCGTTACGTTGGCCCAGACCTTGAAGAACGGCGTGCGAGAGAACATCGCGGTCTTTACGGTTCCACTTTGTGCGACCATCCATTTGGCGGGAAGCACGTTGAAGATCGTGGCCTGCTCAATGGCCATCCTGATCATGTCGAACGAGCCGATCCAGTTTGCCCAGTTCAGTGGTTTTATCATGATGCTGGGCATCGCTATGGTGGCGGCTCCGGGCGTACCGGGTGGCGCGATCATGGCGGCTTTGGGGATCTTGCAGGATATGCTTGGCTTTAACGAGACGATGCAGGCGTTGATCATCGCGCTCTACATCGCCATGGACAGTTTCGGGACGGCTTGCAACGTGACGGGCGACGGGGCGATCGCGGTCGTGGTCGACCGGATATCGAAAGACGCTTAACGGCTTTGTAACACGAATGTAATCCCATGTAAATTTCCAACACTTACTTTCGCGGGAAATTTAAACATGTGGTATGGAGTTTTTTTATCTGTTTTTAGTGGTCTTCCTGTTTGTCTTGGCTATCGTAGACTTATCGGTGGGCGTCAGTAACGATGCGGTCAATTTCTTGAATGCGGCAATTGGTTCGAAAGCGGCGTCGTTTAAGGTGATTATTCTTATCGCCGCGGTTGGTGTCTTTGTGGGGGCGGCTTTGTCTAATGGTATGATGGACATTGCCCGGCATGGTATTTACCAGCCACAGCATTTCTATTTCTCGGAGATCATGTGTATCTTGGCGGCGGTCATGTTGACCGACGTGGTGCTTTTGGATATCTTTAACTCATTGGGTATGCCGACCTCTACCACGGTTTCGATGGTGTTTGAGTTGGTAGGTGGTACGGTCGCGATCGCCTTGGTGAAGATCGCCTCGTCGTCCGGGCTTTACCAGTTGGGCGACCTGTTGAATACGGAGAAGGCGTTCACCGTGATCCTGGGTATTTTCCTTTCGGTCGCGATCGCGTTCTTCTTCGGTACGTTGGTCCAATATCTTTCCCGTTTGCTTTTCTCGTTCAATTATAAGAAGACCTCAAAATACTTCATCGGCGTTTACGCGGGTCTCGCCGCTACTTCCATCGTCTATTTCATGTTGATCAAGGGGTTGAAAGGCAGTTCTTTCATGACGGCGGAGATGGACGATTTCATCCATACTTACACGAGTACGATCCTTGTGGGTTGCATGATTTTCTTTACGGCTTTGATGCAGGTACTTCACTTGTTGAAAGTGAATGTATTCAAGATTGTTATATTGATGGGTACTTTCGCGTTGGCCCTGGCCTTCGCTGGTAACGACTTGGTGAACTTCATTGGTGTGCCTCTCGCCGGTTACTCGGCCTATATGGACTTGACCGCCCAAGGCGAGTCGGCGACGCCAGACTCATTCCTGATGACCTCCTTGCTGGAGTCGGCCAAGACGCCGTGGTATTTCCTGTTGGGCTCTGGCGCGGTGATGGTTTGGGCATTGTGTACTTCCAAGAAGGCGCAGAACGTGGTGAAGACCTCTCTCGATCTCTCGCGCCAGTCGGATGGTGAGGAGATGTTCGGGACCTCTCCTGTCGCCCGCGTCCTGGTTCGCCATTGCAGCAGCCTTTCGGCGGTTATCCTGAATGTCATTCCCGATTCGGCGAAAAAGTGGATCGACAGCCGTTTCAACCAGGATGAGATGATCATGGAGGAGAAGGCCAGCTTCGACCTGGTCCGCGCCTCGGTCAATGTGGTCTTGTCGGGTCTGCTGATCGCAGTCGGTACCTCCATGAAGCTGCCGTTGTCGACGACCTATGTCGCTTTCATGGTCGCGATGGGTTCCTCACTGGCCGACCGGGCCTGGGGGCGCGAGACGGCGGTCTATCGCATCACGGGCGTCTTGTCGGTGATCGGTGGTTGGTTCATCACGGCCGGGGCCGCTTTCTCGATCTGTTTCGTGGTCGCGCTCTTGATCTATTGGGGGGGCATACCCGCGTTGGCGGCCATGATCGGCTTGGCGATCTATTCGTTGGTGCGCAGCCATATCGTGTATAAGAAGAAACAACGTAAGGAGGCCCTGCAAGAGGAGGTGAACACGACCGTGGCGAAATTGCGCAAGGCGACCAGCACCGTGGAGGCGCTGAGGCTCTTCCGCGAGCATAGCCGGGAGGAGCTGGAGGACAACTTGCGTTTCTCCTCGGAGGTGCTCGACAGGGCCGTACAGGGTTTCTTCCATGAGAACTTGAAAGAATTGCGTAAGGTTCTTTCGGAAATTAAGGAGCGCAAGGTGCATTTGAAACAGGTTAAGCGTGTTGGTACGTTGGGCGTGACGCAGCTGGACCACGACATCGCTGTCGAGAAGGGGCTCTATTATTACCAAGGCAACGACTTCTCGAGCGAGATTGTCTTTAGCCTGAGCCGTCTGGCGGAGCCTTGCAAGGATCATATCGACAATAATTTCAATCCTTTGAGCGAGATACAGGTGCAAGAGTTCGGCGAGGAGACGAAGCGGGTGATCGGCTTCATCAATCGTTGCGCCGACATGATCCATGGGAACTCTTACGCGGGCTTCGAGGGCCTGGTCGGCGAGTCGGCCGAGCTGAACAGCCAGCTGATCGCCCTGAAGAAGGGTGAGCTGAAGCGCATCCAGGGCCAAACGGGCAGCACGAAGGTGAGCATGGTTTACCTGAATATGATCCAGGAGGCGCAAAACGTCGTCTCGTTCACGACCAACCTGCTTAAGGTCAGCCGCAAGTTCCAGATCGAAAGGTAAGTAACAACGAGGGTAATCATTTTGGATATGATCAAAGGATCGTATCTGGATTACCATAGGAAGAAAATAATATTACCATAGGGTGGAAATGAAATTACCAAAGGATGGTAGTGAGATTACCAAAGGGTGGTAATCCCATTACCATCCTTTGGTATTTTTTGTGGGAAACCGATCGTCATGCGCTCATTTTACCGTTGAATTATCTACATTTGTTGTAGATAATCAAAATAAGGTATCATGAAGAAAAACGTATTACTCTCTTTATTGGCCGCGGCGGCCGTTCCCGCTTGCTTGTCGGCCGAAGAGGCCCGGTTATTGCGATTCCCCGCCACGAATGGTTCGGAGATCGTCTTCTCTTATGCCGGCGACCTCTATAAAGTGTCCATTAATGGTGGCGAGGCTCAACGGTTGACCTCCTATACCGGTTATGAGATGTTTGCCCGTTTCTCACCCGATGGAAAGACAATCGCTTTTACGGGCGATTACGATGGCAATACCGAGGTCTATACAATTCCGGTGGAGGGCGGCGAGCCTTTGCGCCTGACGTATACGGCTACGAACAGCCGAGATGACCTGGGCGATCGCATGGGTCCGAATAATATTGTGATGACCTGGACACGCGATGGTTCACGGATTGTTTACCGCAATCGTATCAGTGATGGTTTCGACGGTAAGCTCTATACGGTCGGGAAGGAGGGCGGTCTCTCCGAGGTGATCCCTTTGCCCGAGGGTGGTTTTTGTTCCTACTCGCCGGATGGGAAGCGGCTGGCCTATAACCGGGTGATGCGTGAGTTCCGGACTTGGAAGTATTATAAAGGAGGTATGGCTGATGATGTCTGGATCTACGACCCGGAGAAAAAGAGTGTCGAGAACATCACGAAAAACGAGGCACAGGATATCTTCCCGATGTGGATTGGCGATGAGATCTATTTCGCTTCCGATCGTGATAAGACGATGAACCTCTTTGTTTACAATACGAAGAGTGGCCAGACCTCTAAAGTAACCAACTTCACGGATTACGACGTGAAATTTCCGAGCTGTTTCGGTAATACCATCGTTTTCGAGAATGGTGGTTATATCTATAAGCTCGACGCCTCTACCAAGAAAGCCGAGAAGGTGAGCGTTACGCTTGCGGCCGATAACGTTTATGCCCGTACCGAGTTGAAAGACGGAGCGGATTATGTTACGGCGGCCAGCCTCTCGCCGAACGGTGAACGCCTGGCGGTAACGGCCCGTGGCGAGGTATTTGATTTGCCCGCCTCTAAAGGCGTGACTCGCAATATTACCCGCTCACCGGGTGCTCATGATCGCGACGCTGTCTGGAGCCCCGACGGGAAATGGATCGCTTATATCTCCGACGCGACGGGTGAGACAGAGATTTATCTGCAACCGACTGAGGGAGGCGATCCGGTACAAGCGACCAAGAACAACGATACTTATATCCGTAACATTACTTGGAGTCCCGACTCGAAGCGGATCGTTTATACCGATCGCAAGAACCGGATCAACCTGCTCGACGTAGCGACTAAGCAGGTGAGCGAGCTTTCTAAGAGCCCGCTGGGCGAGGCCCGGAATGTCAGCTTCTCGCCTGATAACAATTGGTTGACCTATTCGAGAGTATCGGAGAACAATTATTCGATCGTCTACCTGTATGATATCGCCGGCAAGCGAGAGCATGCTGTCACTGATAAATGGTACGACTCCGGCTCGCCCGCATTCAGTTCCGACGGGAAATATTTGATCTTCAGCTCGGATCGCGACTTCAACCCGACGTATGGCCAACTGGAGTGGAACCACGTTTATAATAATATGGGTGGCATCTATCTGGCCCTTCTCTCGAAGGATACGCCATCGCCTTTCCTGAACAAGGACGCTAAAGGTATGAACGAGGCTAAGGCGGATGAGGCTAAGAAGAGCGACGCGCCTGCGGCGATGAAGGTGGATATCGAGGGTATAGGCGATCGTATCGTGCATCTGCCTTTGCCCGGTTCCAACTATTTCAATCTTTATTCTGATGGTGAGCGGGTCTATTATTATAATCAGGGACGGACGAAACTCTTTGACCTGAAGGAGCAGGAGGAAACAACCGTTTGCGAGGCGGTGATGCTGGTCGATCCTGCTAATAAGAAGGCGATCTTCTCCGATCGTGAGGAGCGTCTTTATGTGGTGGATATGCCGAAAGGAAAGGTAGACCTGAAGGATCCGGTTGATTTGTCGGATATGCGTGTACCGGTTGATTACCAGAAGGAATGGGCACAGATCTTCGATGAGGCCTGGCGTGCTTACCGCGACGGTTTCTATCTGGAGAATATGCACGGTAAGGACTGGATGGTGCTGAAGGCGAAGTATGCTCAGTTGTTACCTTATGTAAAGACACGTCTCGACTTGAACTACGTGATCGGCGAGCTGATCGGCGAGCTGGGCGTTGGTCATGCTTACGTTAATCCGGGCGAGATGCCTCGGGGCAAGCGAGTATCGATGGGCTTGCTGGGTGCGGAGATATCCCGGGACAAGAGCGGTTTCTTCCGTCTGGAGAAGATCTTGCCGGGTGCCTCTTGGAGCGAGAAGTTGCGCTCGCCGCTCGAGGAGCCGGGTATTGAGGCTAAGGCGGGCGATTATATCGTCGCGATCGACGGTGTCGCTACGAATAGCGTGAACG
>USAD01000017.1 GCA_900552415.1 uncultured Parabacteroides sp. | reverse complement strand
CTCTCCGGCATCCACCAGTACTATGAGCCGGAGCAGCTGATCGGCAAGACGGCCATCGCCATCCTGAACCTGCCGCCCCGCAAGATGATGGGCATCCCCAGCTGCGGCATGCTGATCTCCGCCGTCCATCGGGAACACGGCGAGGAGAAGCTGCACCTGATGCTCATCGATGACAGCGTGCCCGCCGGCGCCAAGCTGTGCTGAGCATCTGACACAACGATAAAAAGGACCTGAACGCATGGCGTTCAGGTCCTTTTTTGTCCAGTTGTCAGGAAATGCGGAACAGGCGCTTGCCGCCTGTCCAGCGGAAATAGCTCACCTGCATGATGACCGACAGGGTCTCGGCCACGAACAGGCCGCCCACCACGGCCAGGATGAGTTCCTGCTTGCAGAGCAGGGCCAGATAGCCGAGCACACCGCCCAGGGCCAGCGAGCCCACATCGCCCATGAAGACCTGGGCCGGATAGGCATTATACCATAAGAAACCAACAGTTGCCCCAATAAACGCCGCCGCAAATATCACCAATTCTTCCGCACCTGGGATAAACATAATGTTCAAGAACGATGCGAATTCAACGTGTGAAGACATATAGGCCAAGATACCAAGAGCCATACCTATGATCGCTGAACTTCCCGCCGCAAGACCATCCAATCCATCAGTCAGGTTTGCGCCATTAGAAACGGCAGTCACGACAAAGATGACCATTATAACAAATATGAGCCATGCGGCCTCCTCCTTATATTCACCAACCCAAGAGACCAAGCTCGCGTAATCGAAATTATTGTTCTTGACAAACGGGATGGTCGTCTTTGTTGATTTTGTCTCATTCTTATGATAACGGACCTCTTCAATAACATTATCATGACGAATCTCCATATTCTCCCGAATTACAACATCCGGACTAAGGAACAATACCAGACCGACAATCAAACCAAGACCGAATTGTCCGATAATCTTAAACTTACCGTGCATTCCCTCCTTATTTTTCCGGAAAACCTTGATATAATCATCAGCGAATCCCAAAGAACCTAACCAGATCGTGGTCACCAACATCAGGATGACATAGATATTGCCCAACTTAGCGCACAAAAGCGTTGGAACCAAAATCGCGATGATAATAATGATGCCTCCCATTGTAGGTGTTCCCTTCTAACTCATTTGTCCTTCCAGTCCCAAATTTCGGATCGTTTCTCCTATCTGGAGATATTGCAAACGATCAATAATCCGGCGACCGATGGCTGTTGAAATAAACAGGGACAGGATCAACGCCAAACCTGAACGGAATGAAATGTACTTAAACATTCCAGCTCCGGGAATATCCAATTGATCTAAATAATTAAACAGATAATACAACATAATTTATCCTCTCTTTTGTGTTGAGAAAATCTGACGTATTTGTTCCCTGTCATCAAAATGATGTTTCACGCCTTTTACCTCTTGATAATCCTCATGTCCTTTCCCCGCGATCAAGATAACGTCTCCCTTTTGAGCCAACATGGTTGCGGTCTTGATGGCTTGTGCCCGATCCGTAACACACAATACCTGTGTCATTTCCTCTGGCGTCAACCCAGCCGTCATATCCTGGATAATCTGTTCTGGATCTTCAAAACGAGGATTGTCTGAAGTCAATATCAATTGATCACTCGATTTGAACGCTTCTCTAGCCATTAAAGGCCGTTTACCCTTATCACGGTTACCTCCGGCACCAACAACCGTTATGACACGTCCCTTTCCTCCAAGAACCTCATTAATCGAGTTCAACACGTTTGTCAAGGCATCCGGAGTATGGGCATAATCCACAATTGCCGTATAGCCCAAAGGAGAATGGATTGTCTCAAAACGTCCAGCGACAGGATACAACGTACTCATGGCAATCAGGATCTCATCTTGCGTTTTTACCAACGCTACAGCCGCACCATAAACTGCCAATAAGTTATAAGCGTTAAATCGACCCGTAAAATGAACAAACACCTCTTTATCATTAATCAGAAGATCAGTTCCCTCAAAATGGGATTCCAGGATCTTAGCTTTAAAATCGGCTAACGAACGCAATGAGTAAGTAAACTTCTTCGCTTTCGTGTTTTGCAACATTACCAACCCTGATTTATCATCCAGATTAGTCAGGGCAAAGGCACTATCCGAAAGATCATCAAAGAATTTCTTTTTTGCTTTCAGATAATTATCTACGGTCTTATGATAATCGAGATGATCACGCGTTAAGTTCGTGAAGATACCACCATTAAACGACAAGCCACTGATACGCCGCTGGTCGATCGCATGAGAACTGACTTCCATGAACGCATATTCACATCCCGCCTCAACCATCCGAGCCAATAAGCTATGAAGAGTTAAAGGATCTGGAGTCGTATGATCCGTAGGAATTGCTTCCCCATCAATATAATTACATACAGTCGACAAAAGCCCAACTTTATGTCCCAATTTCCGGAACAACTCATAAAGAAGAGTAGCGGTCGTAGTCTTACCATTCGTTCCCGTCACACCAACTAAGATAAGCTTGTCTGAAGGATCACCATACCACCTGGAAATCAATTTTCCCAAAGCGGTAGCGGAGTCGCCTACCTCCACAAAGGAAACCGGCTTGCTGGCTAATTCCTCGGGGATTACCTCACAAACAATAGCAACCGCTCCTTTTTCAATCGCGTTCCCGATATAATCATGTCCATCAACAGCGGTTCCACGAACAGCCACAAACAATGATCCTGCGGTTACCTGTCGAGAATCAGATTGGATATCTTTAATCTCGACCTGGTCATCGCCTGACAGACGTGAGTTTTCTAATGCTTTAATTAATTCTCTTAAATCCATAATTACCTTAAAGTTAATAACACGGTTTGTCCTTTATAGACTTTCCCTCCAGGTGAAACGCTTTGTGAGACTACACGCCCCACTCCTGATAATGAGACCCGTAATCCTGCTTTTTCCATTAGATATACAGCATCTTTAGCTCCCATTCCGATGACACGAGGTACTGTCCCATCATGAATTTCCAAGTTTCTAAGCTCTATCTTGGTTGAGTCTTGGCTCAGACGGGCAAAAGTCCATATTGTTTCCAAACTATCCGCATCAGTTGGTATATCAAGCTCATCCAAAACACTTTCAACCGCTTCCCGATTGCCTCCTTTCACTTGCGGAAGTGGTACCGCCAAAGAATCCCGTTCCATCTCACGGACATCATACAGCATATAGCTGGCATAAATCTTTTCAGCGACAGCCTTTACGACTCCACCAGACATCGTTCCTCCGGAAGGATAACCAATTCTGGGACGACGGATAACTACGATACAAGAATATTTGGGGTTATCGGCAGGGAAATAACCACAAAACGCCACTTGGTGTCCACTAGTCCGGTACACACCACCTGAAGCGATCTGCGCTGTTCCGGTTTTACCCGCAATACGGATAATATCGGAATGAACAGCCTTACCTGTTCCCTTTTCCACCACACCCAACAACATATCTTGTATGATCGCCAATGTAGAATCGGAACATATCGATTCTTTTATCACTTCAGGAGAGAAATGCTGAATAGTCTTTCCATCCTTTATGATCTCTTTCGTGAATATCGGACGCATCATTTTTCCGCCATTAGCGATAGCATTATAAAACGCCAACGTATATATAGGCGGAATTTGTGTCTCATAACCAAACGACATCCAAGGCAAAGTAGTCTTGGACCAATAGTTAAGCGTATCTCCCGGCATACGGATCTTGGCACGTCCAGATCCAGGGATCTCCAGTCTTAAATCAGCGTTCATGCCAATCCGGTAAAGACCTTCCACAAATTTGCGCGGATTATTCTCATAACCTTTCAATATCGTTTTTGCCACACCGATATTTGAAGAATACCAAATCGCCTGCTCAACCGATATCCGTCCATAACCACCTCTATTCAAGTTGTGGTCTGTCATTCGGGCTCCCTTGTACATGAACACACCATTACCAACGTCTACCGTATCAGATGGCGCACAAACCCCATCATCAAGGGCGACCATGATAGAGGCGACCTTGAAAGTCGAGCCGGGTTCCGTCTCATCAGCGACCGCATGATTTTTTGTCTCGGCATAAACTCCTTCACGAATACGAGCCATATTAGTTATGGCCTTAACCTCTCCGGTCGCGACCTCCATGACAACAGCGGTTCCCGATTCGGCGTCAATCTCACGTAACTTGTCAACCAGCGATTTCTCGGTTATATCCTGAATATGGATATCAATTGTCGTCTTAATGTCGCAACCGTCTGTCGGCTCAACCTCCACAACGTTTGTCCAACCGCCACCCAAACGGCGTACGGAGCTTAATCCCGCCTCGCCTCTCAACAAGGAATCGTATTGCAACTCCAAACCATTCTTTCCTTTAGTCAATCCGCCTTCCTCAATCTCGCCATAAATATCCCCAATCGTTCTCGATGCCAACGAACCAAATGGTTTCTGGCGTTGAACCATCTCTTTCGTATAAAAGCCACTACGGAAACGACCTAAACGCAGGAACGGAAATTTCTGGATCTCCTTCAAATCGGAATAAGAGACCTTACCCGCAAAAATTGGATATTGCCGGCTTTTGCTTTTTAAGCCTCTCAATAAATAAGCCTTATAACCAGCCGGTGTACGATCTTTCAATTTACGCGACAAATAAACAGCCAACGAATCTACACCATTGGTCTTAGAATTCAAGAACGTATCCCGGCCATTCCATTTCGTGGTCTTTGTTTCGAAAACATCTGCCTTGAAATCCATATACATATAATAACGAGGAACACTTGTCGCCATCAACTTTCCATCAGCGGAATAGATGTTTCCCCGTCCCGGCAGGATCAAACGGTTCGGCCTTTTTTGCTCTTCAGCCACCTTCAGCCATTTCTCCTTCTCGACGAAAGCGGTATCGAACGCACAGATCAAGATACCGGCCGCCACGCAGCATAGCATCAATACGACCACGAAATAGAAGAACAGGATTCGTCCATTTCCCGGCAGATTCTTATTTTGTTCATTTTCCTCACTCATCGCTTAATATCCTGTTCCTTATCTTATTCATACAATTCGTAAGCGGGGGTTTTAGCGGTTTCAAGATCAATGCCCTGCTCCTCTATCAACAACTCGATCTGCGACTCCCGGCTATTACCAGTCAACTCAGACGAGATTGAAAGAGCCTCAAAACGGGCATCACGCAACTCTTGCTGCAAGCGATCTATCTCCCGCAATTTTTGCATACAGGTATAACGATTGCCAATAAAGAAAAAGGCCAATACGACCAGCAATACGAGCATACGGGTATGCCGCAGGATAAAATCCTCTTTCAGGATACCTCCTCCCAAAATATAGAGCAACGTAATCTTACGTTCTTTTTTCTTATCGCTATTGTTGCTATTTGTTATATTCTCGTTCATCTTTAATCCCCTATAAATTCAGCGATTCTTAATTTAGCGCTCCTAGAGCGTGGATTCGATTCAATCTCATCCTCGGACGGGACGATAACCTTATTATTGACCAACCGGAACGGACTACGCACATTTCCAAAGAAATCCTGCTCGCTTTTTCCCTCGAAATTACCGGTTTTCAAGAAATTCTTCACCAGGCGATCCTCCAGTGAGTGATAAGTCATCACGACCAGACGGCCTCCGGGCTTCAGGACACGTGTCGTTTGCTCCAACATTTCACGAAGAGCACGCATCTCATCATTCACCTCAATACGCAAGGCCTGGAAGATCTGGGCCAAGATTTTCTTTTCTTTCTCGCCACGACCAACCAAGGGTTTCACGACAGTCAACAGGTCCTCAATCGTCCGCAACGGGTGCTCATCCCTGGCTTTCAGGATCGCGGCGGCGATCTTACGGGCGATCTTCAACTCTCCATACAGATAGAACAAGTCAGCCAGAGCCTCTTCAGCGCTGGTATTCAAAATCTCTGCCGCCGTACGGCCTGCTCGCCGGTTCATTCGCATATCCAGCTCTCCATCGAAACGGAATGAGAAACCACGCGACTCGTCATCAAAATGATGCGAAGAGACGCCCAAGTCGGCCAGCAAGCCATCTACCTCCCCTAAACGGCCATGATAGCGCATGAAATTATAAAGATAACGGAAATTGCTCCTTACGAATACGAAACGGCTGTCATCTGGCACGTTGCGCTCCGCGTCGGCGTCTTGGTCAAAACCATATAGACAGCCATGCTCACCAAGATGGCTCAGGATGCCACGGGAATGCCCTCCGCCACCAAAAGTGACATCGACATATACGCCATCCGGGCGGATTGCCAATCCTTCCAGGCACTCTCTCAACATAACGGGTACATGATAACAACTTTTCTCATTCTCTTTCATCAGCCAACCAGTTAAACTTATCCTTAAAATAATGCGCTATAGCGATTTGATAGGCACACAAATGACCTATTTTCGGGAGGTAAAATTACATATTCCCCCTATCCAAGCCAAGAATTAAACTGGAAAAGTAAGAAAAAGTTATCAACAGGTCGGAAGGGCCAGGATTTTCCATCGCAATTTGTCGGACAGAAAAGGGCATATATAAATTATAAGGTTTATCTTTGTCCCGGATTAAGTGATAGAAATGGGA
Source organism: uncultured Parabacteroides sp. (assembly GCA_900552415.1). Taxonomy (GTDB): domain Bacteria; phylum Bacteroidota; class Bacteroidia; order Bacteroidales; family Tannerellaceae; genus Parabacteroides; species Parabacteroides intestinipullorum. Next base: position 10,782 of record USAD01000017.1, on the reverse strand, counting down.
GATAGCAGTACTCTACAGATTGATATCAAGCAGGTGCTTTACTCAAAGGCGCCGAAGGTCGCACCCAAGATTCCGGAGTTCGCGATCAACTATCTGACCCGTATTGTTCACCAAGAAGAAATCAACGATATCTTATCTCGCTATCGGGACATTGAAGGTGTCGATTTCATGCGAGCGCTAGTCAGCGAGTTCGGCCTGCGGCTCGAGGTGTATGGCAAGGAAAACTTGCCCCCGACAGACGGCCGGTACATTTTCGCCTCCAATCATCCCCTTGGCGGAATGGATGGTATCTGTCTCTCCGCCTTTTTGGGCGAGCATTATGACAGGCGAATCCGTTATTTGGTAAACGACCTGTTGCTCTTCATTCCCAACCTGAGGAACATTTTCATCCCGATCAACAAGCATGGCTCCCAAAGCCGCGACAACGCACGATTGATCGAGGAGGCTTTCGGTTCCGACAACCAGATTATCACTTTTCCCGCAGGACTTTGCTCGCGTAAGACCAAAGGGATTATCCGCGATCCCGAATGGAAGAAATCTTTTATACAAAAGGCGCTGCAATACCATCGTGACGTTGTTCCCGTCCGTTTCGAGGGACACAACTCCAATTTCTTCTATCGCCTGGCCAACATACGCAAGCGTCTGGGCATCAAGGCAAATATCGAGATGCTTTACCTGGCCGACGAGATGTTCAAGAACAAGAACCAGACATTCAAGATCCATTTCCTGAAGCCGATTCCCTGGCAAACATTCAGCCAGGAACACACGCCGGCTGAATGGGCTCGCCGGATCGAGACTCTGGTTTATAATCATCCATGCTAATAGACGATTCTGATAAGATATGCAAAACATTATTGATCCGATAGACAGGAATCTGCTCAAGGCAGAACTCACAAAAGAGAAACGTTTGAGAAACACGAACAAGTCGAGCAACGAGATCTATATCATCACGGCACAAGACTCGCCTAACGTCATGCGCGAGATCGGACGCCTGCGCGAAATCGCCTTCCGTTTTTACGGCGGCGGAACCGGCGAGCCGGTCGATATCGACGAGTTCGATACGATGCCCGGCGCCTATCGGCAATTGGTTGTCTGGAGCCCGGAGGATGAGCAGATCCTGGGCGGTTATCGCTTTATCTGCGGTTCCGACACGCGTCGTGACGAACAGGGAAAACCAATTCTCGCCACCTCGCACCTCTTCAACTTCTCGCCAAAGTTCATTGACGAGATCCTGCCCTACACCGTCGAGTTGGGCCGCTCGTTTGTCGCCCTCGAGTATCAATCCACACGGGCCGCCTCGAAAGGCCTTTTCGTCCTCGACAACCTGTGGGACGGGCTGGGCGCCCTGACGGTCATCGATCCCAAGCTACGCTATTTTTTCGGTAAGGTCACGATGTACAATACGTACAATACCGAAGCACGCGACTTGATTCTCAACTTCCTTAACCTCCATTTCCCAGATCCTGAACAACTGGTGACACCCATCGTGCCCCTGCAGATCAAACGAGACGAGGCACGCCTCGCAAGCCTGTTCCATTACGATAACTTCCGCGACAACTATAAGGTACTCAATCAGGAGGTGCGCAAGTTCGGTATCAACGTGCCGCCACTGGTCAACGCCTACATGAACCTATCACCCAAAATGCGCGTTTTCGGAACCGCTGTCAATCATGAGTTTGGCGAAGTAGAAGAAACCGGTATCCTGATCGCGATCAACGAGATCCTTGAGGAGAAAAAGAAACGGCACATCGAAACCTATCTCGAGGAGGAATACCGTTCGAGCGACCTGATCCATTAATGGTTGCGAGGGAAAAAGACTAATATAAAGACAACACTACTAGCGTAAACTGTAGAAATATTGATCGCCTTGCCCGTTTCCTTTAGAAACTGGGCAAGGCGATCAAACATTATCATAAGGATTACCGCACACTGATTTTCAGCACTTCATTACCAGCTTTCACGATGTAGATGCCCGCAGGCAAGTTACGGATCGCGGTCATGCCATTGACCGGCGCATTATAAACGCAAGCGCCCGTCACAGCAAAAACCTGTACGTGTGTCGCCTCATTGGTCGTCACGACAAGAGAGCCGTCCGCCGCATAGGCCTTGAAAGCAGGCTCGGAGTTCTCATCGATCGTCTCATTGACAACCACACTTCCTTGAGGATAATAAATTATCTGGCGTACCTTGGGTTCCGACCAAGTTCCGTCCGATTGGCGACTGGAAACATACTCGATCGCCGGATTGCCCGCTTTCTTCTCGTATCGATCCACGTAAGTCTCGCTCCATTCATCCACGTAAGTATTCAAAAACCTGTAACTGGTCGTAGATATGTAATACAATCCACTGTCATCCGAGTAGACCGTCTCGGTTTTCGCTTCGTTAGTCAACTTGCCATCGAAATCATAGCAGCTAGTCGAGCTATAGAAACACAAACCTAGAGCATCGTAATCATTTTCAAAAACATACCAAGGATACCAAGTATCTTGTACACCATCCGCATCCAAATCCGCCATAGAATACCAAATAATCTTTGTGTTATTGCCCGCATCATCGTAATGATATTCGTTCTTACTATAAGAGACACTAAGGAAAGCGCCATCCACCGAGAAAGTACTGTCGCAACCATTGCAGACGTAATCGTTCCCGTCGTACTCATATTTATCATACGAACGAATAAAGGAACCATCGAGATTCTCCGTCACGCCAGATACGCTCAGCAAGCGCCCTTGCTCATCGTAAGTATTCTTATTGATCGTGTGACTTCCAGTTCCATCCATGTAATTGAGGTCCTGACGAATGATATTGCCATGCGTGTCGTATTCATATTCATTTTGAGATTCCGTATAGTCATTCAATGAGTAATTCCACTGTATCGTCCGCCGTAATGATACCCATCCTTCGTCCGTATAAGTGTATATATCCTTATTATATCCACCGACTTCGTTGGGATACAATATACTATCGGGCTGCAGCTGGTTCGCCTCGCTCCGCAAGAGATTGGCGGGCTTTTGGGGCAACGGTTGCCCCTGTTTGGCTACCAAAGCCGGGTCTAAAACATTCCCAGCTCCCATCATTTGGGGAGAAGTGTGAACTTGCGCCCCCACGCTCACGCTACATAAAGCGCAGGTCATTAAGGTTAAAAAGTAATGTTTTTTCATGTGATTTAATTTTTATGTTAGATATGGATAAAGTCAAGCCTCTTTCACGCCTCTCAAAGCGCCCGTCCCTTGAACACGGTTGATTGCGCCGTGGGCAGGATCTTTCCGGTGAAGGAAATACGATTACTGTTGAAGTTCGGCAGGATCGTAGCGGTACACTCGTTCGATCCCTTGGTCATACGGAAGGTCAGTTGGGCTGAAATGCCAACACCCTGTACCATCATGCTGAAAGAAACGTTACCTTTTTTGTCTTGCTCGATCTCCACTTTCGAAGTTTTACCCTCGACGGTAATACCACCGACACCATTCGGTCCCGAGAAGGCGCCATTCAAAGCAAGCTGAACGGTTGCCTCATCACCATTGACAGCCACGAAGTTGGTGTTCGAGTTTACGTAAACAAACTGGCCTCGCTTACCTTCGACACGATCGGCCTCGAGCACGAAATTCTTGTTATTGATAGCCAACAAGGCCTGTTGGAAGAGGGCCTCTTGCGCAGCTTTTTCCGCAGCTTTTTTAGCCTCCTTCTCAGCTTTCTTAGCCTCTTTTTCCGCTTTTTTCGCCGCTTTCTCGGCAGCCTTGTCGTTCGCCTCTTGCGCTTGCAGGGTTATGGTCATCGAGCAAAGCAGGGCCATCGCAATAAATTAATTGATCTTCTTCATAATTAATCCTGGTTTAGTTGTTATACTTAATCATTAATTATCTGTCGTCTCCCAAAGATAAGATATATTTCAATCAGATACTTTCGCTCGCATACTTTTTTTATGATGCGCAAGAAAAATCCAAGCCGTAACAGCAGCGATGAAGTCGGATACCGGTTGCGAGAGCCAAACGCCATCAAGCCCCCAAAAGTTACCCAATAAATAAATACCGGGAATCAAGAAGATAATTTGTCGACTAAGGCTAAGGAACATCGCTTTCCAGGCAAGACCGATACTCTGGAAAAACTGGCTGATGATGATTTGCGACCCGACACCGAAGAAGGCCACCATTGTCAGGACAAGACCCCGATCGGTAATACGCGCCAACTCCGGATCGGAGGTAAAAGCGCTAACGATCGCCGACGGGAAGAGCAAGCTGATGATCCAGCCGAGCGTAGTGATCGCCGAGGCGATCCCGATAGCCAGTTTGAGCGTCTCCTCTACCCGGTCGTACCGCCGTGCGCCATAGTTGAACCCGACGATCGGTTGCGACCCTTGCGCCAAGCCAATGATAAGCATAACGATCAACATGACGACACTCGTTATGATTCCACTCGCGCCAATCGCCAAGTCTCCTCCATAGCGCTTCAACGAATGGTTCATGATTACGACCACCAGACTACCGGCCATCTGCATGGAAAAAGGTGAGATACCGATTGTCAGGATGTTCCAGACAATCCGTCCCTCCAGGCGAAAATAACGCGGATGGAAACGGATAACACTCTTCCGGTCAACAAAATGACTCATGACAAAAATGGCGCAAGCGATCATTGAAAGGGCCGTCGCGATGGCGGCACCCCGGATCCCCATATTAAAACCGAAGATAAACACCGCGTCGAGAATGACATTCAGGATGGCACCCAGCATCATCGTGACCATCGCCTTCTTAGGATAACCCGAAGCACGCATGACCGCATTGAAGTTAAACGCCAGATTGGCGAAGAAATTGGCCGGTATCACGATATAAAGATAATCCATCGCATAAGGTAAGGTCTGCTCGCTACCTCCGAAACGCAGCAACAGCTCCTCCATGAAAATCATACAGGGAAGAATCGTCGCCAGGTTGATAATGAGCGTCAGGGTCAAGGCGTTGCCCAAGACATGCTCAGCCGTCTCGTGCGCCTTGCGCCCCAAATGGATGGAGATCCGTGTAGCCGCTCCCGCACCTACCAACATACCGAAGGCCTGCAAGAAAAGCAGGATCGGGAAGGTAAGCGTCAGGCCCGAGATGGCCATAGGGCCAACACCCTGTCCAATAAAAATACGGTCGACAATGTTATAAAGCGCGTTGACCATCGTACCGATGATAGCGGGGATGGCGTAATGGAAAAGCAGAGGCGCGATCCGCTCGTGCTCTAGCTTCTGGATAATCTCGTTATTCATCTTCTCTAATTAATGGCTATTCTGTTCTTGTGGCGCGAAATTACCGAATTCTTCGCAATCTGAAAACATTTCAGGTCGCACGCCCACAATGTACCACTGCCCAGAAAACCCAGACAAATCCGGTTGACGAACATGGCTGGATGTCGCTTAAGCCATCCCCGGAAATCCATTCATGTCATTTCTGGCAAGCCTAAAATTTTGTCCGAAAGAAAATAACTTTTTGTCCGAAAGAAAATAACTTTTTGTCCGAAGGAAATTGGAATTTCTTTCGAAAGAAAATTCTTTTTTTCTCGAACAAAAAAACGGGGCATCGTAGTCCAATTTTAATTTCACTGCAGTGAAAATCCGAATAGACTGCAGTGGAAGGGGAAATACACTGTTATGAGAATTTGAGGGACCACTCCCATAAAACCCCAAACGGCACGCCAAGGGGACAATAAAATTCCTCCTTAAGCGTGCCGTTCTTTATGAATATTCCGATATTACTGGATGTCCGGATCAGAAGGCTGGATAACCCGGATTCTGAGTCAAGTTCGGATTAACTTGCCAAGCGTCTTGCGAGACAGGCATCAACTTCAAATATTCGTCGGCCGCACGTTCGCAATTGGACTCGGGCCACATTCCCGTCTCAAAGCAACCGAAACGAATATCGTCCTGACGCGAGGTTGCTTCCCAAGCCAACTCCAGTCGACGTTCCAACTGTACCTCATTCAAAGTCACGCTCGAATAGTTGTGGTCCGCATTTCCATAAGCACGACTCCGGATCGAGTTGACCAGCTCCGGCGCCTCATTGGCACTGCCTCCGCCCCGTAAGAGAGCCTCCGCTTTCATCAAGTAGACATCTGCCAGACGGAAAATATGGAAATCGTTCTCCATGGCCGAAACCAAGTCTTGCGCATATGGCCATTTCTGGCAACGTGCACCATCATGCTGATTGACAGCACCCCAATTCGACCCGGAATACTCCGTTCCGGGAATAATGGTCAAATCAATCGTATGATCAAGCTCATAACCATGATCCGTGATGATAATCTCACCCGTAGAGGCGTTATACTGTTTGCCGATCAGGAAAGAGGCCGCCTTGCGAGGATCATCATCCGGGAATAACTTCACGTAACCCGGTTGCGCGCAGACACCGTTGTTGGCACCAAAAGAAGCCCCGAACGCGAGGTTATCTTTATAATGGAGCGTATTAGCATACATACTGTTCGTGTTCTCCGTATCGTTTGCCGAAAAGGCGCAAGCAAAAATAGCCTCCTTCGAGTTATTATTGGAAGTTGAGAAATTATCACTCCAGACCGGCTCCAAACTATAACCCATCGCCATCACCTTATCGCAATAATCCACGACCAAAGCATAATTATCCTCCGAGGTTGTCACGCCCCAAGCGTCGGCATTGAGGAAGAGTTTCGCCAACAACGTATAAGCGGCACCCTGAGTGAAGCAAGCATAATTCTCTTGTGTCGGTGCCGGGCAATTGTCCGCGATCTCCCGTACCTCCTCAACAAGCCAATCAAACACCTCCTGTCTTGGCGTACAATCAGGAAAGACCTTATCGGTCGAACTGTATTCTGTCAAGAGAGGCACGTTTCCCCAAAAATCCATCATGACATAGATCCAGAAAGCCCGTATACCACGTACGTCAGCCTCCTTCTCGGTCCTTTGCTCATCCGTCAACGCCTCGGAATCCTGTATAATCTGGATCGCCGCGTTGCAGGCCCCAATCGCGGAAGTTGCCGCCTCCCATGAATTCTTGATACAAGAGGTTTGCGATGTCCAGGTGTGCATATATAAATCCCGGTATTGTCCACCATCGTACCAGTCGCCACCAAGTCGTGTCGGTGTCACGGCCATCGAACCGCTATTCTCGGACAGATAAAAGAAATTATTCGGCCAATAGGTTTTCAGCGTATTATGGATATTACCCACAAGGGCATTTACCTCTGTTTCCGTGCTACCGAAGGTGTCACCCGGCAGCTTGTCGTAGACCGTTTCTGTCAAATCTACGCACGACGGCATCGCCAGGAACAACCATGCCGCCATTCCATATATTATTTTATTTCTCATAAAGCTATGTCTGTATTAGAATGTTAAATTAACTCCAAATGTAAATGAACGGGCTTTGGGCATATAATTACGAGGCTCAATACCCGGTGACAAGCCCGCATCGTCGTCGCTTGCCTCACCCCGATAATTTTCCACCTCCGGATCGAGGCCACTATAACCAGTAATGACGAACAGGTTCTGTGCAGCTACGTAAACCCTCGCCTTTTCCAACCAATCGATCTTCTTCGTGTCAAAAGTGTAACCGATCGACATGTTATCAAGACGCAGGAAGGAAGCGTCCTCTATATAATATGAGGAAACTTGCGAATTCTCACGAAGTTTCAACAGATCCTCATTATCTATCGCGTTCGCGCCTGAGAGATAGGTATTATTTCCATAAGCGGCCAACGGGTTATTCAGTACCTTGTTGCCAATCGTTCCACGGAAGAAAATGCTGGCATCCCAGTTCTTCCAAGAGAAGGTGTTGGTCCAGCCGTAAGTCAAGTCGGGTTGCGCGTCACCACAATAGGTACGATCGGCCTCCGAAATGGTTCCATCGCCATTCAAGTCCTCATAAATGAAATGTCCTTCCTCGTCAATACCATTACATTTAAGCACATAAAACTGTCCCACAGGATAACCTACCTCAAGCACATGCGAAGTCTGATCGGAAGCGCCACGGATCCACGGGTCACCCACATAGATCTGTCCCGTTGAATAGAGATCGTTCGACAACTTCGTGATCTCATTCTTGTTGTGCGCTAAATTGAGCGAGGTCGTCCAGGTGAAATTCTTGTTGCGAATCACGTCCAGATTCAAGAGGATCTCGATACCAGTATTCTTCATGTCGCCCACATTTGCGGCGATCGTGTTATAGACATAGGTTGGTGTAGAGACCTTATAGTTATACAACATATCCGAAGTTCGCTTGTCGTACCACTCGATCGTACCATTCAAACGGCTGTTAAACAAAGTAAAGTCCAAACCGATATTCAACATGGCTGTCTGTTCCCATTTCAGGTCAGGATTGGCGTTCTGCGAAAGCTCAAAAGCGGTCGGCCACGAACCGTTACTATAATAGGTACCGGAAGCCGAATAAAGGTCGAGCGATTTATAAGGCTGCAAACCATCCTGGTTACCGGTAATACCATAACCAACCCTAAGCTTCAGGTCGTTTACCCACTTCACATCTTCCATAAACGATTCCTGGCTAATTCCCCAGGCGACTGAGGCAGAAGGGAAAGTTCCCCACTTGTGATTGGCACCAAACTTCGAGGAGCCATCCCGACGTACGGTAGCTGTAATCATGTATTTCTCCTGATAGCTGTAGTGTGCCCGGGCAAAGAACGAGATCAATTTATACTCATTACGACTGGAAGTGACATCACCGATCTTTAAGGTATTACCGGTTTGGATATTATCCGCACCCATCGAGGAAACCGCGAAATTGGTCGCCTCCGCATATTGATCGGCGTATAAGTTGTTCTCCCACGAGTAACCAATGATAGCGTCGATCTTATGTTGTTCCTCCGATCCAAAAGCCTTATTGTAATTTGCCGTCCATTCTAACAGGTTACGATCCCAAAGGCGGTTGCGCCGAATCGCCAAACCATTATTATCGTAGCCTCTAGAGGTAGAAGGATCTTGCCACTCGCTATAATCCGAGTTGAAGCGACTCTTATATAGTTGTACTTTAGTTGTCAGACCATCCATAATGGTAAACTGGACATCACCGGAACCATAGAAATAGTTATTGCTCGACTTCTTGTAGTTCAAGTCCTGATTCTGTACCAGATTACCCTGATCATAGTTCTGGTTCGCCGCCGTAAAATAGGAACCGTCCTCATTATAGACCGGATAAACCGGTGGCATATTATAAGCCAAGATATAATCATCAGCAAACGGCATCCTCATATCCGTCAAAGTAGCCGATCCGGTCAAACCGATACGCAAACGGTCATTGATAGCCCGTTGCTGGAACTGGAAACGGAAACTATGGCGTGTCATATAGTTATCACGAGCCACGCCATTGCGATCCATATAGGTATAAGAGGCCCGATAGTTACTTTTGGAAGTACCACCCGACATAGACAAGGCATGCTGCTGTGAGATTCCTGTCCGAAGCATCTCGTCAAACCAATCGGTATCCGCATCATACGAATCGAAGACGGAGATGTCATTTCCCAGGGCCTCGTTCGCCGCCCGCCACTCAGAGGCATTCAGCATATCCGGCTTATTGGCAACGGTTGATGCCGTAATATAACCATCGTAATTGATAGTCGTTTTCGACCCGGAACCTCGTTTTGTAGTAATCAAAATGACACCACCAGCGGCACGCGAGCCATAGATGGCAGCGGAAGAGGCGTCCTTCAAGACTGAAATACTTTCGATATCCGAAGGTGAAACGGTAGACATATCACCACCGGGAATCCCGTCAATAACGATCATCGGGCCTTGATCGTTTTGTAAAGTTGATGTACCACGTAACTGGATCTGTGAGCTTCGGGTCACATCGCCCGATCCACTGGTAATGGTCAAACCGGCCACTTTACCTTGTAACAAATCGGAAGCGTCACGAGTCACACCCTTATTAAAACTCTCCTCTGAGATATTGGCGACTGAGCCCGTTATCTCCCGACGAGTCTGCGTACCGTAACCAATAGCAACGACCTCGCCCAGATTCACGACTGAAGGTTCCAGCTTGATGGCAATCTGGTTTCTTCCTTTTACGGCCTCTTCCAATGAATTATAACCAATAAAAGAGATCTGAAGTACCGCATTCTTGGCGTTCTCAACCTCTAGCGAGTAATTACCGTCAAGATCCGTGATCGTTCCATTAGTCGTACCTTTCACCAGGATATTCGCTCCGATAATAGGCATACCATTCTCATCCACAACGTGTCCCTTGATGGTCGCCTTTTGGGCGAAAGCCGCACCGGCCATACAAAAGGACATCAACACCGGGAAAACCACTTTCCTCGAATGTCCGAATAACTTAAACATTCCTTCTTTTCGCATAGGTTTGTCATTAATAAGATTAACGAATTAATTATCATGTGTTTTTCCTCGTCATACCAATGCCTCTCAATAAATCAAGGCTTCGGTGTCAAATCAAGATCGGTATAAGATCAATGACAAGAAAGTTCTATTTCGCTTGTTCTAACAATAAGGATATTCTTTGGCTAAAAAGGTTCAAAATCCTGGATCCGCCAATGGAATATGATCCTAAAAAAACTGATCAAATATAAAGAGTGACTATCAATCGTTAACGGGTTATTCAACGAACAGATATTTTTATTCAATAAAGCGGGTTTCTTTCCCGAAAAAAGAGAATCACATCCATAATTTTATCAAGGGGAAACATATTATCCTTAAAAACAGTAATTAAACCAAAAGGCCTATGGCATCAGGATTAATAATCATAAGTGGTTGAAAGATTTTTTTGAGTATATCGTATTATGCTCATATAAATCCTCATTATGGGATTCTTGCCC
>USAD01000016.1 GCA_900552415.1 uncultured Parabacteroides sp. | reverse complement strand
AAACGTAAGAACCGTCTGTCGTGTTGATCTCGATGGTCTCACCCTCGTTGATGAACAACGGAACGCGAACCTCGGCACCGCTCTCGACAGTCGCGGGCTTCAATGTGTTGGTAGCAGTATCGCCCTTGATACCTGGTTCCGTGTAAGTAACCTTTAATTGAACCTTGACAGGAACCTCAGCGTAGAGGACAGTCTCAGTAGAAGCGTCAGAAACGACATCCACAACCATGCCCTCGATCATGAAATCGACGCCATTGATCAGGGACTTGTCGATAATGATGTCCTCCCAGGTCTCCTGGTTCAGGAAGTGATAGTGCTCACCCTCGCAGTAGGAGTATTGATAGGGGCGACGCTCAACGCGAACGTCCTCCAGTTTCTCATCAATGTTGAAACGACGATCGATCACACGGCCTGATACGACATCTTTCAGTTTCGTACGCATGATGGTGTTTCCTTTGCCTGGTTTTACGTGAAGGAACTCGATGCAGAAATAAAGTTTGCCGTCAAGGCGGATACATGTTCCGTTTTTAATGTCTTGTGAGTTGATCATATTCTTTTGATTTATAAAGTTATAATAATCTTGTTACCTTTTTTCATTCACTCCGCGAAAGTAGTGTTTTCCGATGAGAATTACAAACGGGCGAACGCATTTTATGCGATGGTAATCAAGAGAAAATGCCGATTAGCGCCGAGATGACCGGGACGAGCACGGCCGTCATGATGCCCATCAACCCGATGGCAAGGCCACTCAAGGCGCCCTCGATGGCTCCGATCTGGATGGCGGCGGCCGTTCCGACGCCGTGGGATGAGGCGCCGAGCGCTAATCCTTTGGCGATGTGGCTCTCGATGCCCAGCGCTTTCATGACGAAAGGACCGACAATACTCCCGAAGATGCCAACGGCAACGACAATGACTGCCGTCAGCGAAGGAATGCCGCCGCTCTTTTCGGCAATGCCCATGGCGATCGGCGTGGTAACGGACTTCGGTTGCAAGGTGGCGATCAAAGCGTCATCTGCCCCCATAACCTTACCGATGATGATCACGCTCACGATTCCGACAATCGCTCCGACAAAGACGGAAGTGAGGATTGATACGACATTTCCCTTCAGGTATTTGATCTGCTCGAACAGGACATAACCCAAAGCGACAACCGACGGGCCGAGCAGGAAATGAATGAGATGGCTTCCTCGACGGAACGACTCATAGGGAATGTCGAGTGCGTTCAGCACCAGGATAATAACTAATATAGAGGTAATCAGCGGGTGAAGCAGGCTGATTTTTGTTTTCTTGTAAAGTCCTAAAGCTACAAGATAAGTCCCGACCACTAGAGTAAGGTCGAAGATCTCGGAGTTAGTCAAGTCGTACATGGCGGATTATTTTTTCTCCATTTTTTGTTGGATAAGCGCTACTGAGGCGATCACCAGGATCGTACTGACAATAGAGGCAGTCAGGATAACAGCCCAATAGCGGGAAATGATTCCGAACGAGTCCATGAGTCCTACTCCGGCAGGAAGGAAGAAAAGCCCCATGTTCTGAGTCAGCAGGTTGGAAACTCGTTTAACTTTTTCCGGCTTGATCTTCTTGAAAGCCAAGGCCAGGAACAACACCACCATTCCAATGACACTTCCCGGGATAAAACCATCAATCAAGTAACTGACAAATTCTCCTAACGCATAGAAAAAGAGAATGTAGAATACTTCTGTCAACATAACCTTTCCTTTTTGTTTCCAAATATGACGCAAAGGTAGAGGTTATTTTGGAATTTGTATGTTGTATAACATATTTTATTCCTGATTTTTTAGGCAAGGTTGGAAGCGATGAACATATAGATCATCATACCAATGATATCGTTCGTGATGGTGATGAACGGGCCGGTCGCCAAGGCCGGGTCGATCTTCATCCGGTCGAGCGTCATTGGGACCAAAGTTCCGAAGATACTGGCAAAGATCACGACGGCAAAGAGGCTCAGCGAGACAGATGTAGTAATGCCCTTATCGCCCAGCAGGAAGAAGTTGCAAATGAATACGATCAGGCTGATCGTACAGGCATTAATAAGCGAGACGACCGATTCCTTCAGGATCTGGGACAGGATGTTTCCCTCTTTCAGGGTGTTGTTGGCCAGACCTTGCACGACGATCGCCGACGATTGGATACCGACATTACCGCCCGTACCACCGATTAGTGGGATAAAGAGGGCCATCTTGGGATTGGTGGCGAAACTGCTCTCGAATCCACCCAGGATGAAGGCGTTGCCCAAACCGCCAATCATGCCGATCAGAAGCCACGGCAGGCGGGCCGCTGTTTGGGTGAAGACGTTATCGCTTGTTTCCACGTCTTGCGAGATACCGGATGCCAATTGGTAGTCACGTTCGTGTTGCTCGCGAACCTCATCCATGACGTCGTCGATCGTGATCCGGCCGACGAGCCGCCCGATGCTGTCGATGACCGGCAGGGCCACCAGGTCGTATTTCTCGATGGTCTGGGTCACCTCCTCGATGCTGTCGCTGTCGCGCACAGCGATCGGGTCTTTTTTCATGACGTGCTTGATCTTCGATACCGACGGGTTGGTGATCAGTCGTTTGAGAGGAAGCACGCCTCGGAGGCGCTCATCGTCGTCGACCACGTAAACGTAGTAGATTTCGTCCATCTCCTCAGCTTGTTTCCGCATCTCGTCGATACATTTGGGCATGCTCCAGTTCTCGTTTACGACGATCATCTCGGTACCCATCAAACCACCGGCGGTGTCTTCGTCGTATTTCAACAGGTCAACGATATCGCCGGCTTGCTCAACATCCTCGATGTGCGAAAGGATCTCTTCCTGCGTATCCTCGTCGAGCTCACGCATCAAGTCGACGGCGTCGTCGGTTTCCATGTTGTCGACGAACCGTTTCGCGATCAGCTCATTCGGAAGCTCTTTCAGCAGCTTGTGCCGATCTTCCTCGTCGAGTTCCATCAATACATCGGCCGCCTTCTCGCCATCCATAAGGAGATATAGATAGATGGCCTCTTGGAGACTGAGCTCCTGGTAGAGTTCCGCGATATCCGCCGGATAAAGATCTTGCAGGATAGGTTGGATTTTCGCGTCATCTTTCGCCTCAATCAGGCCTTTCAGGTTCTCGATGTATTCTTTCGACAATTCGATCATTGCGCTGCTTATTTATTCTTGTCCAAAAATCTTGTGTTATTCTCGTCAGTTCCACGAATTGCTCGACGGATAGTTGCTCGGGACGTTTGTCGAAGATGGGCAAATCATAATTCCCGAATTCTTTTCCGAGGATTGGTTTCATGGAATTCCTCAGTTGTTTCCGGCGCTGGTTGAACGAGGTCTTTACGACAGTCTTGAACAATGCCTCGTCGCATCCCAGTTCCTTGCGGTCGTTACGGATCATCCGGATGACCGCGCTCTTCACTTTGGGAGGCGGGTCGAATACGGTCTCACTGACGGTGAACAGGTATTCCACGTCGTACCATGCCTGTAACAGGACGCTCAGGATACCGTATGCCTTCGAGCCTGGCCCTGAGGCAAGCCGTTCGGCCACCTCCTTTTGGAGCATTCCCGAGCAGCAGGGAATCTGTTCCTTGTAATCAAGGACCTTAAAGAAAATTTGGCTGGATATGTTGTAGGGATAATTCCCGATCACGCAAAAGTCGCCCTTGAACAGTTGGCCTAAGTCGAGCTTCAGGAAATCGTCGGCGATGATCCGTTCCTTAAGGTCCGGGAAATTCTCTTTCAGGTAGTCGACCGACTCCGTGTCGAGCTCTACGACACGCAGGTTATGTCCTTTTTCCAATAAGAACTGGGTAAGGACACCCATACCGGGGCCGATTTCCAGCACTGGAGTCGACATATAGCCATCCAGCGTGTCGGCGATACGTTGGGCAATACGCAAATCCTTCAGGAAATGTTGCCCCAAAGCCTTCTTGGGTTTAACTAATCTCATCCACTTCTTGGGTGTAATAGGTTGCTATTAAAATAATATGTTTATCTTTGCGGACGCACAAAAGTACAATAAATAATTTAAAGTATCTTTCGTAGAGATGGAATTTAAGAGGATTCTCCGTACGTTTTTGAAGATTGTCCTCCCTTTGGTCTTCGGTGGTTTATTGCTTTGGTTCTTATACCGCGAGATGGATATAACCGAGATTTGGCGTGTCGTCAAGGAGGGTGTTCGTTATGATATTATCCTGTTCTCCTTACTGTTTGGCCTGTTCGCGAATGTGGTGAGAGGTTTGCGTTGGGGGCTTTTGATCCGTTCGTTGGGCGAGCGTTTTAAGATGACTAACGCGGTTTATGCCGTGTTGGGTAACTATGCGGTCAATTTGGTGTTGCCGCGTGTCGGTGAGGTCTGGCGTTGTGGCATGGTCACGAGGTATGACAAGATCTCTTTCACGAAATTGTTGGGAACCTTGTTGATCGACCGGGTGAGCGATACGATTATGGTCGGGACGATTACCCTATTCATCTTTGTTTTTAATATAGATTTCTTTGTCCATTTCTTTGCCAAGAATCCAGCGTTGCTCGAGGGATTCCAGTCGATGTTCAATTCGATCTGGATTTATTTGGGCGTAATTATTTTAGGGCTGGCGATTTGGTTTGTATTTAAATATATGAGTAACTTTACGCTGGTCAAAAAGATGCGCGGGATGTTGGCTAATGTCTGGATGGGCATGAAAAGCGTCTGGCTGATGAAGCAGAAATGGCGTTTCCTTTTGGATACGTTGCTGATTTGGGGCGGTTACTTTTGTTATTTCTATATCACGTTTTACGCGTTTGATTTCACACGTGATCTGGGGGTTACCGTCGGGTTGATCGCCTTTACGATGAGCAGTATCGGCGTGGCCGTTCCAGTTCAAGGCGGTATCGGGCCATGGCATTTCATGGTGATCGCGACGCTGGTCTGTTTCGGGGTCAATGAGAATGACGCCGCCGCTTTCGCGTTGGTTGTACATACCGTCCAAACGGTCTGGACCGGGCTCTGTGGCCTGTTTGGGATCGTGGCCTTGCCTTTGTCCAATCGTCGTCCGGCGGTTTCGGAAACGGCAGGTAACTAAAAAGGCTGTGCCTTCAACCCAGGATGGTATAATGGTTTTTTGGACAGAATTGGGTGTCGCTTCTCCGGAAGTGGCCCGCTAATATAATTTTAATATCAACCTAAGATCGTGGACTGCCTTGCTATGGGTTGGTCCGGGATTCAAAACGTATCATTATGTCGACTGGAATCAAGAAGCTGTCTCCTGAGCGTGTATGGGAGTTCTTTTATCAATTGACGCGTATTCCACGCCCGACCGGGCAAATGGAAGAGGTGACTCATTATGTGGAATCGGTTGGTAAAAAGTTTGGATTGGAAACCCTTCGGGATGAGGTGGGTAACGTGTTAATCCGAAAGCCGGCCTCGGAAGGTATGGCGGATCGGCCGGCAATTACCTTGCAAGCTCATCTGGACATGGTTCCCCAGAAGGAGTCGTGGTCCGAACATGATTTCTCAAAAGACCCGATTGACGCTTATGTGGATGGTGAGTGGGTGACGGCACGCGGAACGACGCTGGGCGCCGATAATGGAATGGGTGCAGCTTTGGCGTTGGCGGTCTTGTCGGATGATCATTTGCGTCATGGTCCGATCGAGGCCCTGTTTACGGTTGACGAGGAGCAGAGCATGGATGGCGCTTTTGGCCTGAAACCAGGCTTCTTGCAGGGAAAAATCTTGTTAAATTGTGATTCTGAGAAGGAAGGTGAGCTTTTCGTGGGCTGCGCTGGTGGTTTGGACGTAAATATCTCTTTCCAGTTTAAGGAGGATAAATATATTCCGGAGGGCGACGTGGCGGTTAAGGTGATCTTAACCGGTTTGAAGGGTGGCCATTCCGGTGTGGATATCCATTTGGGTCGGGCAAATGCCAACAAGCTGATGTTCCGTTTCTTGAAAGAGGCGGTTTGTGATTATGGCGCTCGTTTGTCCGCAGTGGAAGGTGGTTCGTTGCGCAATGCGATTCCGAGAGAGGCTTTTGCCATCGTGACAATCCCCGGTGATAACGTCGAGGCTTTATGGGAATTGGTGGCCGATTATCAGGATATGTTTCGTGAGGAGTATGCCGGAATAGAGGATCGGATCCGGTTCTATGCCGAGATGACGGAGCTGCCCGAAACCTTGATACCGGAGGAAATCCAGGACGATTTGATCAATGCGATCGAGGGATGCCAAAATGGCGTGATCAGTATGTTGCATGATTTCCCGGGTACCGTCGAGTCGTCAAGCAATTTATCGATCGTAAAGACTTCGGACGAGTTGATCGAGGTGAAAATATTGGTGCGTAGTTCGTCTGAGTCTAGAAAATATGCGATTTACTCAAGTTTGGAGAGTGTCTTTGCCATGGCGGGCGCTAAGGTCGAGGAGGCGAATGGTTATAATGGTTGGCAGCCGGACATCAATTCTCCGGTCCTGAATCGAGTCAAGACAGCTTATCAGGAGTTGTTCGGGACTGAGCCGGAGGTGAAGGTGATGCACGCAGGCTTGGAGTGTGGTATTATTCAGGGTGTTTATCCGGAGATGGATATGATTTCGATTGGTCCGGATATCCAATTCCCGCATTCGCCGGGCGAACGGGTCAATATCGCGTCGGTCGAAAAAATCTGGCGTTTGATTGTTGATGTGTTGGAGAAAATTTGAATATCCGAGTTCGAATAGTAAGCGTAAACGCTTAAGACAGGAAATAATGGGAGGGAGGCCGTAAGGTTCTCCCTCTTTTTTCATTTTTAGGACTTTATGTTGTTGAATGAGGTTGTACTTACCTTGGAAAACATTTTCTGGTAAAGCCGGATTTTTGTTCGGAAGAGATTTTAGTTTTCTCCGAAGAAAATTTCAGTTTTGTCCGAAGGAAATTATATTTTCTTTCGAACAAAATAATGGGTATTTGCTTAAGGAAAAACAGGACATACGGCAGACTATAATTCGCTATTGGCAGGGCAGGAATACGGCCATAAAACAAAAATAAGTTAAAATTAATATGTCCTATTTGTCGTATAGTGGAAGGAATGCGTAAATTCGCCCGATTGAAGTTTTAAACGACCTTAGTGTGAGAAGGCAAAAAGTCATATTTGGGCATCTTATTCGTCTTGTTTGCGTCATGATCTTGTTCTTGTCGCAAGTCGATCTGTTGTGTGCGGATGCCCTGGCTGCCGATATTCAGAAGGTTGAGGCGCGGGCGGACATCCCTGTGGATGGCGATAATGGCTTGTCGTTGGATTTGAACGAGCAATTCTGTCGGACCTCCTTGCGGATTGTTGGCCTTGAACCACGCCTGGATTCCCTTTTCTCCTTGATCCTGAGCCAGGATGGGGATTTATCCGATAATTTTAGCCTTTTTGATTTTGAGGGGACATCGTTCTGGAGAACGCCATGCCAGGCGGTGTATTGTGTTTTTCGGATTTAGGGTAAAGTATCCCCTGTCTTTATAGGCCTCTATTGTGGAGGTCTACCTTTTCGTGTGAATATTAATCTACTTTTTTTATTGATTATTTTTTATGAAGATCAACCTAATTCAAGGGTTTGTGACGCTTATGCTCTTGCCGTGCGTAATGAGCTCATGTCACAAATCAAGTCAAGTTCGGGAACAGCTGAAAGATTCCATCCCGGTTATCGCGGTACAACCGACGTCGGTCGAGTTACCGAGAAGTTATGTCGCCGATGTTCAGGCGGTCCAGTTTGTGGAGGTTAAGCCTAAAGTGGAAGGCTTTGTCCAGGAAATTTTTGTCGATGAGGGCCAGAAGGTCAAGAAGGGACAACCCTTGTTCCGTTTGAGCTCAGCCGAATACAGTGAGAATGTGAAGGAGGCTGAGGCGAACCTGAAACAGGCCGAGGCTGAATATCAGATGGCGGTCTATGAGGCGGAGCGAATCCAGAGAATGGTGGAGAAGGATATCATTTCCCGCATTCGTTTGGACCAGGTTAATACAGCCAAGGAGGTCGCCCGGATGAAGGTGCAACAGGCGAAAGTTCAATTGCAACGTTCGAGGACAAACTATGCCTACACGACCATCACGTCGCCTTTCGAGGGTTACATAGATCGGATCCCTTATAAGGTTGGTAGTTTGGTGAATCCTCAAAGCTTGATGACGACGGTTAGTGATGTCTCGGAGGTCTTCGCCTATTATAAGGTGAACGAGAGTGAGTATCTGGCTTTTAAACGGGCTCAGATCAAGGGCGAGGAGCAACCGGAGTTGAACAATATCCAGTTGGTCCTGTCGGATGGCTCAACCTATTCTTATCGGGGTCGGGTAGAGACTGTCGAGGGTGATTTTGAGCGTGGAACCGGTTCAATCGCGTTCCGTGTGCGTTTCCCGAATCCGGAAGGATTGCTGAAGCATGGTGTTACGGGCCGTATCCGGATGATGTCGAAGATGAGCGATGTGTATCTTATTCCGCAAAAGTCTACTTTCGAGATCCAGGATTTTACGTATGTCTATGGCGTCGATTCGACAGGTGTCGTGCGTGTTCGCAGTTTTGAGCCTTTGGAACGTTTCGACAATTATTACGTGGCAGAGGATTTTGAGCCGGGTGAGCGATTGGTGTATGAGGGTGTCCAGTTGGTGAAGGACGGTATGGAGATTAAGCCTAAGGTCGTGGATTACTCGAGTGTCATGCACAAGTTGGAGCATAAAAGGGATACGTTATAATTAATCATCGGTTAGGATATGTATAAGTTATTTATCAAAAGACCGATTCTCTCGGGAGTAATCTCGGTGATCTTTATCTGTCTGGGAGCGTTGGCGATCAACTCGTTGCCGATTACGCAATTCCCGGATATCGTACCCCCTTCGGTGACGGTGACGGCTCGTTATACCGGTGCCAGTGCCGATGTGATGTCGAAAACGGTGGCCACGCCGCTCGAGCGGGCGATCAATGGTGTGCCGGGCATGACCTATATGACTACCGTCTGTACGAACGATGGTATGTCGTTGACAACAATCTACTTTAAGGTTGGAACCGATCCCGACGTGGCGGCGGTGAACGTACAGAACCGTGTGACGACGGTCCTCGACGAGTTGCCCGAGGAGGTGATCCGGGCCGGTGTGGTTACGGAAAAGGAGGTCAACTCCATGTTGATGTACCTCAATATCATGAGTACGGACAGCGCCCATACGGAACAGTTTGTCTACAACTTTGCGGATATTAATATCTTGCGTGAGCTGAAACGTATTGATGGAGTCGGTTTCGTGGAGATCATGGGTAGCCGTGATTACGCGATGCGTGTCTGGCTGAACCCGAACCGTTTGGCGGCTTATAATATGTCGCCGCAAGACGTGACAGAAGCGATCCGGAGCCAGAACCTGGAGGCGGCGCCCGGAAAGACCGGTATCAGTTCCGACAAGTTGCCACAGCAGTTGCAATATACGTTGCAATACACCGGAAAGTTCAGTACGCCGGAGGAATATGGTGAGATCGTGCTGAAGGCCTTGTCTGACGGTTCGGTGCTTCGATTGAAGGATGTGGCGGAGATTGAGTTTGACTCGGAGGATTACAACATGGTCTCGATGACCGACGGTAAGCCTTCGGCCTCTATCATGATCAAGCAGCGTCCCGGCTCGAATGCCCGCGAGGTGATCCAGAATATCAAGACCCGTATGGAGGAGATCAAGGAGAGCAGCTTTATTCCTGGAATGGAGTATAACATCTCGTATGATGTCTCCCGTTTTCTCGATGCCTCAATCTCGTCCGTGCTCCGGACGTTGCTGGAGGCCTTTATTCTGGTGTTCATCGTTGTTTATATTTTCTTGCAGGATTTGCGTTCGACCTTGATCCCGGCGATCGCCGTTCCGGTCTCCTTGATCGGTACCTTCTTCTTCATGCAAATGCTGGGTTTCTCCATCAATATGTTGACCCTTTTTGCCCTCGTTCTGGCGATCGGTATTGTGGTGGACAACGCTATTGTGGTGGTTGAGGCGGTGCACGTGAAGATGAACGAGGAGCATATGTCGCCTTATAAGGCCTCGGTCGCTGCCATGAAGGAGATCGGTGGAGCTATTGTGGCCATCACGTTGGTTATGTCGGCGGTGTTCGTGCCGGTCGGCTTCATGAGTGGTACGGTCGGTATCTTCTGTCAGCAGTTCTCTTTGACTTTGGCGGTGGCGATTGTTTTGTCGGGTGTGAATGCCTTGACCTTGTCGCCCGCCCTTTGTGCGATGCTGTTGAAGCCGCATGTGAAGAAAGAGAATCCGGGCTTGGTCGATCGTTTCTTTAAAGCCTATAATAAGGCCTATTTCCGTTTTGAGGAGAAATATCGTTTGGGGCTTCACCGTTTCTTGGGACGTAAGTTCTGGACTTATGCGACCTTGATCCTCTTCCTTTTGGCTACGGTCGGCATCAACCAGATCTTGCCTGCCGGCTTTATCCCGAATGAGGAGCAGAGTATGATCTACGTGAATGTGAATACGCCGCCGGGCGCTACGTTGGAGCGTAGCGAGGCGGTATTGAATAAGATCCAGGCCGACCTGTTGCCGCTTGACGAGATCGAGAGTATCTCGACTTTGGCCGGTTACAGCTTGATGACCGAGACCGAGGGCGCAAGCTTTGGTATGGGTATGATCAACTTGAAACCTTGGGATGAGCGTGAGCAGACGGCTGCCGAGTTGATGGAGGTTTACGCTCGTCGCGTGTCGCACATTAAGGATGGTGAGATCCAGTTCTTCTTGCCGCCGTCGGTGCCGGGCTTCGGTAACGCGAGTGGTTTCGAGTTGCGTTTGCAGGACAAGACGAACGGCTCTTTCCAACAGACGGCCGACGTGGCCAACGAGCTGGTGGATCGTCTCAACGCCGATCCTCGACTACGGGGTGTTACTTCCGGATTTAATCCCAATTTCCCGCAATATCTCTTGAAGGTGGATTTGGATAAGGCGGCGAAACTGGGTGTCGACGTGAACGAGTCGATGGAGACATTGCAATCTTATATCGGTAGTTTCTACTCTTCCAATTTTATCCGTTTCGGACAGATGTATAAGGTGATGCTTCAGGCCTCGCCGGAATATCGTATGGATCCGGATGATGTCTATCGTCTGTTCGCCAAGAACAGGGACGGCAATATGGTGCCTTACTCCAACTTCCTGACGATGGAGCGTATTTTCGGCCCGAGCCAGATCACTCGTTATAATATGTTTACCTCATCGTTGATCACGGGTGAGGCCGAGGCGGGCGTCAGCTCGGGTGAGGTGATCCAGGCGGTCGAAGAGATCGCTAAGGAGACATTGCCGCGTGGTTATGAGATCGAATGGTCGGGTGTCTCTCGTGAGGAGAAGGATTCCGGTGGACAGACGTTGATGATCTTTGGTATCTGTTTGTTGTTTGTTTACCTGTTGTTGGCGGCACAGTATGAGAGCTTGTTGTTGCCTTTCCCGGTGATCCTCTCGTTGCCGGCCGGTGTCTTTGGTTCCTATGCGTTCCTGACGTTGTTGGGGTTGGAGAATAATATTTATGCCCAGGTGGCCTTGGTCATGTTGATCGGTCTGTTGGGTAAGAACGCCATCCTGATTATCGAGATGGCGAACCAGTACCGCAAGTCGGGCATGAGTGTCCTCGACGCGGCATTGAAAGGCGGTATGAGCCGTCTGCGTCCGATCCTGATGACCAGCTTCGCCTTTATCTGCGGTTTGATCCCGTTGATGTTCGCCTCAGGGGCTGGCGCTTTGGGTAACCGCTCGATCGGTACGGCCGCCGCTGGTGGTATGTTCATCGGTACTTTTGTCGGGATTTTCCTGATTCCCGGTCTCTATGTGATTTTCGAGTCGCTGGCCACTCGCCTGCGTCGTGGTAAAACTAGTTATGTGGAAGAAGATGATGACGAAGAATAAAAGATGGTTCCTGGGGGCGGCTGCCGGCCTCCTCTTGCTGGGGAGTTGCAAGGCCCCGGAATTGACAACAGACGAGCGGATCGTCTTGCCGGAGACCTATGTGGGCGCTTCGGCGGACTCGACGACGGTAGGCGATCTCTCTTGGGAAAATTTCATTCCCGATGAGATCCTGAAGGGCTATATCCGTACGGCTCTCGCGAATAACCATTCGTTCCAGCAGATCATGGAACGGGTGTCGATAGCTCGCTCGCAAGTGCGGCTGGGCAAGGGTGCTTTATTGCCGGAGGTTTCGATCGGAATTCAAGCCGGTGTCCAACGTTTTGGCGAGTACTCGATGGATGGCGTGGGTAACAGTACGACCAATACGCCCGACCTGCCTGCCGATAAGCATATTCCGGATCCCTACAAGGATCTGACTTTGGGAATCGGTTTCCAATGGGAGGCCGATATCTGGGGTAAGCTAACGCAGAAGAAACATGCGGCGGCGGCCCGTTGGATGGCCTCGGTCGAGGCGGCGAACCTGGCTCGGACGATCTTGATCTCCGATCTCTCGTCGCTCTATTTCGGGCTGGTCGGTTTGGATAAGCAGCGGACGATCCTGAATGGCGCGATCGAGCAGACCCGTGCCTCTTACGAGCTGACTTACGAGTTGAAGAAGGAGGGTGAGGTGAATCAGTTGGCGGTCGACCAGTTCCAGTCGCGCCTGTTGCGCTTGCAAGGTATGTTGCTGGAGAATGAGCAACAAATCGGAGAGACTGAGCGGGCGATCGCGACGATGATGGGTGCCTTCCCTTTCGAGATCCGACGGATCACGTTCGACGAGATGAACCAAATGGAGTTCCCGGTCCAGGCGGGTGTTCCCTCGCAATTGTTGCGTCTGAGACCCGATGTCCGCGAGGCCGAGATGGCGTTGCTGGCCTCGAAGGCGGACTTGGCAGCGGCTCATAAGGCCTTTTTCCCCTCGCTCGTGATCGGTGGTGGTGGCGGTTTCAACGCGTTCGACCTGAGTCATTGGTTTACGGCGCCGGCCTCGCTGGTCTATAATCTGGCGGCGGGCATCACGGCCCCGATCTTCAAGCGCAATGAGATCCGGGTGATGTGGGACAACGCGAAGAGCGAGCAACGGATTGCCTTGTCGCGTTATCACGAGACAGCGCTTCGTGCTTATGAGGAGGTGACTAATCTGGTAATCGCCTGCGAACAGATCAAGAAACGAAAGCAGCTGAAGATGGAGGAGAGTCAAATCCACCATCGCTCGATCAGCAATGCGAACGATCTCTTCAAGTTGAGTTTCGTAGGTTATCTGGAGGTCCTTTCTGCCGACGAGCGTTATCTGGATTGTGAGTTGGAATATGCTACCCTGGCGGCCCAGAATTGTGCGACGAAGATGATGCTTTTCAGGGCATTGGGTGGTGGACGTTTCTGATAATGATGTGTGGAATTGTGAGGCTGTGTCTGAATATGGCGTGCGTCCTTATCATCTGAAAGGTGGCGCGTCAAAAAGCGGTTAAGGCGTAAAAACAGCGACTAACCCCATCCGCGTGAAGGTTGCCCCGAGCGGGGCAAGTCCCAAGCAGGTCCGCGTGAAGGTTGCCCCAAGCGGGGCAAGTCCCAAGCAGGCCCGCGTGAAGGTTGCCCCAAGCGGGGCAAGTCCCAAGCAGGCCCGCGGTTGCCCTAAAGGAAAGCCTATTCTCGCTCGTCCGCGTCATCCATTACCGCTTTTTTTGACACACCGCCATATTATTTTGTAAGAGGTTTTGCGGCAACCTCTTTCCTGTTGGAAAATAAAACCCTCAAGCGAGGCGGGTGGAGTGCCGAAAAACGCGTATTTTCGCGAGAATTTGGAAACAGAGCATGTTTTGGAATGATGGTAGAAAACGAGAAACAAGCGTGGCGGGTGCCTGAGCCCACATTAAGCCGGTTGCCGTGGTACTTGGCTTACGTGAAATTGTTGTGCACCAGGGGTGAGCAGTTTGTCTCGTCGACCCAGATCGCCAAGGCGACCAACGTCGACGCGAGTCAGGTGGCGAAGGATTTGTCGTACCTGAAGGTGGTCGGGAAGACGCGGGTGGGCTACGAGATCGCCCCGCTGGTCGCCGAGCTGGAGGTTTTCCTGGGTTTCACGACGCGCCATACGGCCTTCCTCTTCGGGGTGGGCAGCCTGGGCGCCTCGTTGTTGCACGACACGGGTTTGCGGCAATATGGGCTGGAGATCGTGGCGGGCTTCGACGTGCGGCCCGAGTTGGTGGCGACACGGATTAACGACATCCCGGTTTATCACATGGACGAGTTCCCCGAGCGGCAGGCCGAGTATGGGGCGACGATCGGGATCCTGACCGTACCGGTCGAGCAGGCGCAGGCGGTGACGGACCGTGTCGTCAGTGGCGGGATCCGTGCCCTGTGGAATTTCACCCCCTTCCGGATCCGGGTGCCCGAGCCGATCGTCGTGCAAGACACGCTTCTCTATGCCCACCTGGCCGTCATGTTTAACCGGATGAACACGCAAAATCAAGAGATATGAAGATAATTGCCGTAGGAATGAACTATGCCGCTCACAATAAAGAGATGCGCCATACGTTAGAGTTAACAGAGCCGACGATTTTCATGAAGTCCGACTCCGCCTTGCTGAAGGATGGGAAACCCTTCTTCATCCCCGATTTCTCGAACGAGATCCATTATGAGACGGAGATCGTGGTGAAGATCGACCGCCTGGGGAAGAACATCGCCGAGCGGTTCGCCCATCGTTATTATCAGGAGGTGACGGTCGGGATCGACTTCACCGCCCGCGACTGGCAGCGTAAGCTGAGGGCCGAGGGGCTGCCCTGGGAGCTGAGCAAGGCGTTCGACAACTCGGCCGTGATCGGTACCTTCGTGCCGCTCGAGGAGCTGGGAGGCGACATCAACAACCTCGCGTTCCACCTCGATATCAACGGCGAGCGGGCACAGGCGGGCTGGACGGGCGATATGCTCTTCACGGTGGACAAGATCGTGGCTTACGTGAGCCGTTTCATGACCCTGAAGATCGGCGACCTGATCTATACGGGCACGCCCAGCGGCGTTGGTCCGGTGAAGATCGGCGACCGCCTGGAGGGTTACATCGGCGAGCGGAAATTGCTGGATTTCCATGTGCGTTAATTTAAAGGATGAGAGTTCGTTTTATTTATAGTTGTTTGGTGGCGCTCCTGCTCACGTTGCGGGCATGGGCGGGCGATACGTATGCCGCGAGCTCGGCCCTGGCCGAGGGACGCTGGGTGCGGATCTCGGTCGAGAAGAACGGGATCTATAAACTGACCTATGCCGAGCTGAGGTCGATGGGTTTCGAGGATCCGGCGAAGGTGTCGGTGCACGGCTACGGCGGCTGGCCCCTGGCGGAGGATTTCTCCGAGCCCTATGTCGACGACCTGCCCTCTGTCCCGGTCTGGCGAGGCGCTGACTATCTGCTTTTTTATGGAAAGGGAACGACGAAATGGGAGTACGATACCCAAAGCCGGACCTTTATCCATACCAACAATCCCTATTCGACCGCGGGTTACTATTTCGTGACCGACGCGACCGCGACCAACGAGGCGGAGACGGTCCAGAACTCGACCGCCGCTGCGACACGGGTGACCGCCTATGATGACTATCTGCTTCACGAGCAGGATCTGGTATCGCCCAGCCGTTCGGGACGCGAGCTGTTCGGCGAGGATTTCTCCTCCGCCCAGCCTCGTACGATTACCACTTTTTCTTCCATACCGGGCATCACCTCGGCGGATGGCAAGGTGACGATGCGCTTCATCTCGAATGTCGGCTCGGGGACAGGAAGGGCCACGCTGAGCATCGACCGCTCGGAATTGTTGTCGATCTCGATCCCGGCCAACAGCGACTCGCACACCAGCGCGATCGCCGGCGAGCAGACCGTCACCTGGAGTGGCGAGAAGAGCGAGAAGCCCAATGTGGTCGTCACCTACAACGCCTTGCACAGCAATGTCTATCTCGATTATATCCGCCTTCAGTTCCAGCGGACGCTCAAGCCTTACGGGGCGGTGACCCTTTTCCGGAGTCTCGCTTCGGTGGATAACGCCTCTCGCTTTATTGTCGAGGGGGCGAATGAGAACACGTTGGTGTTCGACGTGACCGATGGCGATTTGCGCCAGATGGAGACGTCGTTGAGCGGATCGGAACTGTCGTTCACGATCCCGGCGGGCGCCTTGCGCGAGTTCGCCCTGGTGCAAACGAACCAATCCCTGCCGGCGCCTACGTTAGTCGGCGAGGTAGCCAACCAGAATTTGCATGGCCTGGAGCAGCAGGATATGGTTATTATCTCGCCCGACGCTTTGGCGACCCAGGCGGAACGATTGGCCGCCGCCCATCGTGAGCACGACGGGCTGAAGGTATTGGTTGTCTCTCCGCAGGCGATTTATAATGAGTTCTCGAGCGGTACGCCCGACGCGACCGCCTATCGCCGTTTCCTGAAGATGTTCTACGACCGGAGTGCCACGGCAGGCACGCCGCCTCGTTTCCTGTTGCTCTTCGGCGACGGTATTTACGATAACCGGGGTGTCACGAGCGACGTGCGCGGCCTGAACCTCTCGAATATGCTGCTGACCTATCAGTCGCAAGCCTCTCTCGACGCGAGCTCTTACGTGACCGACGATTATTTCGCCCTGTTGGAGGATGGTTCCGGCTCGCGGCTGGAGACCGACAAGATGTGTGTCGGTGTGGGTCGTTTCCCGGTACGTACTGCGACGGAGGCGAGTCAGATGGTAGACAAGGTCTTGAATTATATGGAGAACGCCAGCGAGGGACGTTGGAAAAACAACCTGACCTTCGTGGCCGACGACGGTAGCAACGCCGACAGTTATACGACGGTGCATGCCGAGCAGGCCGACTGGCTGGCGGAATATATCGAGGAGAATCATCCCGAGTTCCTGACAAATAAGGTTTATTTCGACGCCTACAAGCGCGATAACTCGGGCACCTACCCCGACGTGCATAACCGCATCGCCAGCCTTCTGAAGAGCGGACAGTTGCTGATCAATTATGTCGGTCACGGCAGCACGACCGCCTGGTCCGATGAGTATGTCTGGACACAATCCGACATCCAGCAGTCGACTTATACCAATTTGCCGGTCTGGGTGACGGCAACTTGTGACTTTACCCGCTTTGATGCGCCGGCTACCTCGGCGGGCGAGTCGGTTTTCCTGAACGCCACGAGCGGCGGTATCGCCCTGTTCACGACAACCCGTGTCGTCTATTCTTCGAACAACTTCAGCCTGAACCAGGCGCTCTTCGCCAATCTCTTCGAGAAGAATAACGGCGTGCGGCGGACATTGGGCGAGGCGATGATGGAGACGAAGCGAAGCCTTCGGGACCGGAACAAGCTGAATTTTATCTTGATCGGTGATCCGGCATTGACGATGGTTTATCCCGAATATCAGGCCCGTGTGACGGCGATCGACGGTCAGCCGGTCGGCGAGGGAGAAACTTTTTCCTTCAAGGCGTTGGCCCGTGTGACGGTCGAGGGTGAGGTATTGGACGCCAATGGCGCCTTGGCGAGCGATTTCTCCGGATCACTCTATTCAACGGTATTGGACAGCCGTGATTCCATTACGACTTTAGGCAACAACATCGTGGGCGATTCGCCCAGAATTTTCCAGTATGAGGATTATCCCAATACGATTTATGTAGGACAGGATTCGGTACGAGACGGCAAGTTCAGCTTCTCCTTCATGGTGCCGAAAGATATCTCCTATTCCGGGAAAGAGGGAAAACTGAACTTGTATGCGGCCGACTCGTCGACAGGCGATGAGGCGCAGGGCTCGTTCCTCGATTTCGTGGTAGGCGGTACCGCCGATGTCGCTGAGAACGATACGATCGGTCCCGAGATCCGTCAGCTTTACCTGAACGACACGACCTTCGTGGAGGGTGGAGCGGTAAACGCGACACCCTATTTCGTGGCCCGAGTCTGGGATAAGAGTGGCGTGAATAT
>USAD01000015.1 GCA_900552415.1 uncultured Parabacteroides sp. | reverse complement strand
TGGTTGTTGACTGTCTTGAGGCGTTCCGACGTTTATTTTTATACGGCTTGGACAGCAATTTGCTTATTGGCTCTAGTGACTTATATTCCGGGAATATCGGCTCAGGATATTGAGCGGATCTCGCAGGAGAGCAGAGGAAACGATTCCTGGGGGCAGGCATCAACCCGTAATGAATATTTGATATTGGAAGATCGTATGGATCATGAGGTGGATGGCTACCGTTATTTCCGTTCTTTTGAGGTTTGGGATAATAATGCGGGTGATACGATCTGTTGCGGTGTCGGCGATAGCGTTTGGATTCGCTTGGATAAACAAGCGTTCCTGCGTGAGCAATACGGGAAGGTTGGTTTGGAACTGTCGTCGATCTTGCCGGACTCTCTTCATTCCCGGATTTTGTGTCTAAGGACCGATACCTCAATGTTGGTGTTTGACCAGATGCGTCTCTATTGGGAAGAAGGAAAGGGTACACAAATTTTGTCGGTTGGTTCTGCCACATATTTCTGGAAATAAAGTATTCCTGTATAAACAGTGAAACGGCACACTGATGGCGCTATAAAGCGTATTCAGTGTGCCGTTTCTATTTTTATGGTTGTCTTTTATTTTTTCGTGACGTGAACCCGTTGTGTCGGGGCCAGATGCTCGTTGCGGTAATCAATTTGTTTAACAACGTTCTCTGCCAATTCCCGGAATGCCGCTCCTGTAATGGTGTTGGGGTTCAAGGCGACGGGTTGTCCTTGATCGCCACCCTCGCAAATACTTTGTACAATAGGAATTTGTCCGAGCAAGGGAACATTCAATTCCTCAGCCAGGCGTTTGCAGCCTTCCTTGCCGAACAGGTAATATTTGTTCTCTGGCAATTCAGCGGGCGTGAACCAGGACATATTCTCGATCAGGCCAAGAACAGGCACGTTGACTTTCTCGCCCGTAAACATGCTGATACCCTTACGTGCGTCGGCCAAAGCGACTTCTTGCGGCGTGCTGACGACGACGGCACCCGTGATCGCTAAAGTTTGGACCATTGTCAGGTGGATATCACTTGTTCCCGGTGGCAGGTCGATCAGGAAATAGTCCAGCTCGCCCCAGTTGGCGTCGCCGATCAATTGTTTCAAGGCATTGCTGGCCATCGCGCCGCGCCAGAGGATCGCGTCTTCCTTGTTTACGAAGAAACCGATCGAGAGCATCTTCACGCCGTAGTTCTCCGCCGGTTCGATCAATTCACGGCCATCGACTTCGACCATGTAGGGGCGAGCCTCCTCCAAGTTGAACATCTTGGGTTGTGAGGGGCCGAAGATATCGGCATCGAGCAAACCAACCTTATAGCCCATGCCGGCCAGGGCGACCGCCAGGTTAGCGGCTACGGTACTCTTGCCGACACCACCCTTGCCCGACGATACGGCGATGATGTTCTTCACCCCGGGCAACAGCTTGTCGGGCTCGGGGCGCGAGAGCTGCCGGGCCTTGACGGTGATGTTTCCCTTTATGTTTACCTCCGGGCTGACGTAAGTCAGTATGGCGGTCTCGGCAGCCTTTACGACCGAGCGGATAAACGGATCATTGGGTTTCTCGAACAAGAGGGAGAAGGTGACGTTCATCCCGTCGATGCGGATGTTGTCCTCCACCATGCCCATCTCGACCAGATCCTTGCCCGTACCCGGATAGCGCACGTTTTTCAACGCGTCTAAAATCAATTGTGGATATAATGTCATATCTGTTATGTTTTAATAACTCTTCTCTTTAATTCGTACCTTCTATTTTCCTGAGGCCAGAGCGCTTCGTTTGCTTCGGTTGAAGCTTCGGTAAGCGTCGAACTCGATCTCCACGTCCGGTTCGATCCATTCCGGGCGGTTTTCGCAGAGGAAACGGATATATTTAATGTTAAGTCCCCGATCGAGCCATTGTTGCTCGTAATAGGTCTGGATGGAGAGGATCCGGTCGGCTGATCCCGAATGGTAAAGGTCGTTTGTCTCGAACAATACCGGCAGCTGGTTCGCCTTGATCATCTCACGTGTATAGGTGAAAAGGAAATCACTATCCGTTTTCAGGTGGATCTGCCCGTTATCAGCCAGGATCTCACGATAAAGCCGCATGAATCGGGTTGATGTCAGACGCTTATTGACCTTCTTCATTTGTGGGTCGGGGAAGGTGATCCAGATCTCCGATACCTCACCTGGGGCGAAGAAGTGGCTGATCAGCTCGATGTTGGTGCGGAGGAACGCGATGTTTGTCATGCCCGCCTCCAGGGAAGCTTTGGCTCCGGTCCACATGCGTGCTCCCTTAATGTCGATACCGATGAAGTTTTTCTCGGGGAACAACTGTCCTAACCCTACCGTATATTCTCCCTTGCCGCAGCCCAATTCCAGCACGATCGGATGATCGTTGTGAAAGAAGAGCTCGTTCCATCTCCCTCGTTTCTCGAATCCTTTTTCCTGAAGGACTGAGAACGGATATTGGAAGACATGCGGGTAGCCCGCCATATCCTCGAATTTAGCTAATTTATTCTTTCCCATAACGCGAATGTACGAAAATAGGTTGGTAATTCCGAACGGAAAAGCCGGTTGTCATGCTTGCGTATCGTGCGGGTCATGTAGGGACGCACGCCACGTGCGTCCGCTTGCGTCGAAGCGTAGTAAAAGAGGTAAAGCACGCAAATCAAGCGGATAGAGAGGATGAGCGCGGATCGAGGCACGGCTTTCAGCTCGATGGAACGTGTCTAATGAAGCATATCTTCGCCGGTCACTGGCAATATTGGAAGGGTTGGGGAATGGTTCCCTGACGACTGGGTTGTTAGCCGCTAACGATGGGCATTATAAGGCGCTAATAATGGGCATCGTTAGCACCTTATAACCCAGTCGTTGGGAAATCCCTTTGGGTGGTATTGTTGAGCCTTATCTATTGCATTGATATTAAGGAATTAAAGGTGTCTGTTATCGCCTTGCCAAATGAACTATTGTTCACTTCCCAAGCCGCTAACTGTTCACTAGGGGTAGTGAACAATAGTTCACTTGACCAATGATCTATAGTTCACTTCAAGACCCCGTAATATTTGTTTTCTGCCCTATAAAAAAAGGGCTCACCGACAGCGGTAAGCCCTCCTTTACGTTTGTTCCCGTACTCGCTTCTCACGAAGATCCTACGGTTCTTATTTTTTAAACCTTTTACTAATATTATTCCACCGATGCCTGCCTCACGGCGGTAATTGAAGAGTTGATGAGACTCCGGGTGGAAACCTATTTAATTATTAAACTATTTCTATAGGAAATTCCCCGGGCCGAAGCCCGAGGAATTATTGATTCAGTTTATAATCAATCTATGATTATTTTACGATTGCCTTTACGGCTGCCTCGCCCTCAACAGCTACTGCTACGATACCCGCAGGTACGGAGATTGTAGCGTTGTCAGAAGCGATGGTCTGGCTAGCGATAACCTTACCCAAGATGTTGGTGATGGTTACGTTCTTGCCAGCGGCACCCATGATCGTTACCTGACCGTCACCGGCTACGACTGATACACCCTCAACAGCGATCTCCTCGTTGTCAGTTGCCTCGTATTGGATCTCATCCGTTACGTCGAATACGTCAGCCTGAGCGCTTGCCTCCTGGAAGTCTTGGTAGCGAGCGATGACAGGTACACCGTTCTGGATCTTAACCCAACCACCGGCATTCGGAGCGACACAAACCTGATCCAGATCCTTATTCAGGACTGCGACACGATCCTTCTCGGCCTCAGACTCGATCAAGAAGCGGTTGTCTTGCTCATCCAACAGACGGAACTGGAAGACCACATTCTTATGCTTGTTGTTATCCAAAGCGATCTTCTTAGAGAAGAGGTCGTCGTTCTTGAAGTTAGACTCGATCAATTGCTCGGTCGTTACACCCGGCATCAGGATATACAACGTATCCATCGCGTGAACGGCATCCTTGAACGCCAGACGAGTGTAGTCCTTAGCGCCGTAAGCGGCCTTACCTTGATAGTCGTAGTTCTTGGTGTCGATCGAATCCTGAGCGTTGAACAGGTACATCGCACGTACGAAGTGCGGACGGATAATCGAGTGCTCGCAAGCCAGAGCCTCCTCCGGAGTCGCGTGCTGGTGAGTTGAAGCGTCGCAAAGGATCGTGTCACCCTCAACAACCTCCGGCTTAACAGCGATCAAGTACTGCGGCATGCGCGTATTGTTACGGACATATGCCGTATCTACATACATCGTGTAAGAACGGGTCTCGTTCTCAGCGAACTGCATCGCGTTGTTTACACCCAGGAAGCTGATCGACTTATCCGTGATACCATCACGATAAGAGTTCTCAGAAGAGAAGTTCTCGAACAAGAACTCCTGGTTGTTGTTATGACGATAGAACTTCAGGTTCAACGGCGCGTTAGAAGCGTCACCATAAGTCTCAGGTGCTAAGCCATTGAAGCGACGATACAACGGAGCGTCGTTCTCAGTTACCGCGAATGTGGATACACGGATCTCTTCGTTCCACTTATCCTCGATCGAAGCGATCGTCAAGTCCAAAGTATTGTCATCAACGGATACACGGTTATCGGCATAATCAACAGTATTGTAAGGATATACATCATTTGCATTAGCAACTACATTATATTTTTTAGCATTTACGTCACCATTCATGTAGTAATACTTAGCGGCATCATTACCGTTCTTCGGAGTAACTACAGGCTGCAACTCGATAATGTTCTTATTATCCGTATTACCGTAGTAAGCATACAACGGAACATTCTTGCTAGCGTCTGTTACGATAAACTTACCATTCTCATCATAGAAGTAGAAGTTCGCGCCAATACCATCTTTATTATCGGTGTCTTTATAAAGTTTATCATAAGCTACGACCTCTGCATCATTGGGATCATTAGCTGTCTTTCCAGCAAAAGAAGCAGGATAGAAGATAGTTTCAGCCGAAACAGGAGTACCTGACAAAGCTGGAATATTTACGCCATTTGCAGTCAATACAGTTTTTCCATTATCTATTTTGCTATTAACCTGGAACAAGTTAGCCTCAACCAAAGCATAGTAATGTACATCACCAACGCAGTTGTTCTCTTTCAAGAAGTAAGCGGTCGGAGTCGTAGACATCACATATTTCTTGGACTTCGTGTCGTAAGTCAAGTAACGATCACGGTTATCCTCAGCGAACTTGATCTCATCGTAAGCCTCGATGTAGTAAGCGTTACGGATCAGGTTAGCGATACCGGTCTTCTTCGTATCGAATTGCTTACCATAGCTGTCGTCAACAACAACCGGGACCAAACGGAAGGCAATCGTCTCACCCGTCTCGTCTACACGTACCAAAGAATCCTTAGCGATCGGCGTGTTCAAACCAACCTCGTTGCTTGCCGCCAAACCGTGCAGGTAGTTGAATACGTATGTCTCAACCGTAGAGGTCTGCTCGTCTACGTACATGTAACCTTGCTTAGCGTCCTTCACGTCTTTTACCGGAATGAACTTAACGGTATCATTCGTGAACGCCGTATTATCACCGCTACGGAAGAAGTAAGTATCTTCCTCACCATCAACCGCGAACAATTGATATTGATAATCTGGACCTAATTCTTTCTCATCGCTATCATAGAACTCACGGTTCGTGATCGTGATCGGAGCGGAACTGATCGTACCTTGTTTCTCTATATACCATTGAGCGGCAGGAATGTGTTGATAATCCTGGTTCTTAGCTTGCTCAGCATAACCGAACGCGCCACCCAAGTTAGCGACATAGTAGTTACCCTCAGCTGCCTCCATATTCGCCGAATTCTGAACGAACTGGATCAAATACAAACCAGAAGCGTCAATTGTCGTCGGAACATAAGCCATCAATCCTTCACCGATCTTGACGGTTGTCAACATACCGATCTGAAGATCATCAGCTCCTTCCCATGCCTCATATTTATTTCCATCGTTATAGTTGCCTTTTGTACTCTCCTCGTCATCAAAAGCTACCGTCAACTCACGGACACTGCTCAAAGTAACCAAGCGGACGTAAGCGTTTGAAACTAATTCAGCTTCAGATTTTTCATTACCTGTATCCTGCCATTCATTTGCCTTGTTCGCTTCTTTTGCGGTATACTTAGTTGTTGGCCAATAAGTATAAGCAGTATTGCCATCTACTCCTGTTACACGAACCGGCGTACCATCCCAGTTCTGTACACGCTTCGCGTATTGCTCAACCTTGATCAGGACACGGTCATTGATCGGCTCATAAGCGAACTTGAAGTGAGCAGACTTTGCCAAACGGCTGTGGTTATTACCATTGATCGGATCACCCTCCGCATCCGGATCGTTTACATAAGTAAATTTAGGCAATTGCTTCTCTGCCTCAGAACCTGTATGCAAAGCCGTATCGACCATCAGATAATTCTCGGTGTCCTTTACATTCAAATAGACATATTCATATGGTTGTTTCTCATATCCATAATACTTATTACCCTCTTGTGTTTTAACATCCAATTCACCATTTGTTGTAATATACTCATTTGCACCACTCGTATACTTATACAACTGCGTAGCCACCAAGTCAACGCCAGCGAACAAGTTCTCAGCGCCTTCCGTTACATCCTGATCAAATGACAATTTGAAAGAAGATTCAGAAGTAATCGCATTATTCGTGATCAACTCCTTGTTCAGGTCGTCTGCGGTCAATTCAACGACTTGCGCTTCGAATGGTCTAATCTGCAATAATTTATAGCCTGATTCCGCATCCTCTATATTATCAATATGAGATCTTTTAACAATAAGATCTTTTTCACCATTATTTCCATACATCAAATAAACAACCTCAGTGCTATTTATATATGAATAGAAATTTTCTGCTATATCATCTGAAAAATCATTAGCATTTCCATTCATCCATTCCATATAACCACCGGAGATCATAAGAGCCTCCTCGGCACCTGCTCCAATGATATTTTCGCCGTCCTTGTCCGACTTAGGAGTCGGAACACTCAAGGTCATCCCCGTAGCCACATTGACAAAGCTGTACTTAGGCGCATCGCCAGCATTTCCCGGGACAACCGTGACTTTCCAAAGCGCATTACGAGTTTTAGCTAAATCCCAATAATCGCTACCGTTTCCTTGCCAGACCATTGCCAACTCACCATATCGTGGGCCAGCATCAGATACGACCGTAAGTACATTATTGCCATCACCTAACACATAGTACTTACCGTCCTCATACTTATCTATAGAAGTAGGTATTCCCAAACTTCCCTGCGCACTCACCGAGAACGCCGACGCCAGCATCAAGCCGGCCATCAAAGTAGAAAACTTTTTGTTCATAATTAAAAATTTAATATTAAAACTTAGGTTTAAGAATAGTCTAACGACATCTTGACGTTGGAACGGTTGCGCAAAAAGGGTCGTTTTTTTTCGACACCTTTTATAAATGTATACATAAGGTAAGAGGGGATGAAGAGTAGGTTGGTTGGCCGAAACAGGGGTTTTGTGTGGAAAATACGGAGATATGGATAAGAAAGAGTGAAAAAAATAAAACAAAGGATTGTGGGTTTCAAAGAAAGGTGTACCTTTGCATTGACGTATGGAAACGACCCTTTTATTCCGACTGTCGTTTCTTCTCCTAAGATCAAATCGATCAATTCATTATCTCCTTTGTTATGGGCATTTTAGGGTATCTGTGGAGGATTGCCGTTAAAAAAATGGTGACGAGGTCGGTGACTCTCGTTTTTTATTGCTACTTTCATAGCGTGTATTCACGCCTAATTAAAGACATTGTTTAATCTTAAATTCATCAGACATGAAAAAAGCTTTTTTGTTGCTGAGCATTTGTTTGTTAGCCGTGTCATCTGTTTTTGACGCCGCCGCTCAGAAAAAGAAACCCCGTATCGGTATTGCCGGTATCCAGATTGAGAATAGTGTATTTATGCCCAATAGGCAAGAGCTAGTCGGCAGTCCTGTCCGAATGCCGGACTATCTCAGCCCGGATTCCGCTATGGGACAAGCCGCTACTTGGCTTCCGGCTTTGATGGGACGTGGTGGAGGACGTGGTCCTGTCACTCGTGAGTCTTATGACGCTTTTGTCAATAAATCCTTGGAAATTATCAAGGCGAATATGCCATATGATGCCTTTTGGTTCTATAATCATGGCGCTTGTAGCGTTGAGGGTGTAGCTGATCCGGAGGGCGAGTTTATGGAGAAGGTCAGAAGCTTGATTGGAAACGATGTCTTGGTAACGACCACGATGGATCTTCATGGAAATGTCTCTTGGCCAATCGCGCTTAACTCCGACTTGATCACGACCTATCGCAAGGCGCCTCACGATGATTCTCGCGAGTCGCATCGCCGTGGTGTTGTCAACCTGCTGGAGCGGTTGGAGTCGGGCAATGGTCGTCCGGCCTATAAGGCTTTCGTTGCTGTTCCTGTCCTGTTGTCGGGCGAGTGGACCAGTACGCGTGTTGAGCCGGCTAAATCGCTTTATGCGATGGTTCCTGAGGTTGAGGCAATGCCGGGTGTCATCGACGCTGGTATCTGGATTGGTTACGTTTGGGGTGATAACCGTCGTAATCAGGGTGTCGTAATGGTTTATGGCGACGATAAGGCGCAAGTGGAGAGTGGCGCTAAGCGATTGGCCCAAAAATTCTGGGACGTACGTCGCCAGTTCTCCTTAGAGGCTCCGGGCTATCCGTTGGAGAAATGTCTCGACTTGGCGATCGCCAGCGATAAGAAGCCGTTCTTTATTAGTGACATGGGTGACAACCCCGGTGGCGGTGGTTCCGGTGAAGTGACCTGGACGTTAGCCCGTGTATTAAAACGTCCGGAATTCCAGTCGCCTAACGGGAAAAGTTTGCTTTACTGTTCTATCCCAGGTGATGAGGTTGTTGAGGCCGCACGCGAAGCGGGAGTTGGCGGACACGTGGAGGGTTATGTCGGCGCGATGACGGATAATTCTTACGAGGGTCCCGTGAAATTGTCGGGTACGGTTGTTTATGTCAGCCCGGAAGCGGACAAGAACGCTGAGTCTTGGAGACAAAAAAGGAATATAGCCATCGTAAAGACTGGAAGTGTTTATGTGGTAGTCGGTACGTCGTCGCCCACACCGAATCTGGAGGGTTCCGGAATCGAGCCTAAGGAGATGGATATCGTGATGGTTAAGCAGGGTTATCTGGTGAACCAGTGGTACAGCATCCAGGCAGATTGGGTTATGGCCCAGACTCGTGGTGGCGTAGACCAGGATTTCAAGAAATTACCTTATAAGAATATTGTTCGCCCCATGTTCCCGTTAGACCCGGACATGCCGGATCCTGAGTTGAACGTGATCTTTATCCCTTCGGCTAAGGATTTCTATGGCCGGTAAGCGGAGATAAGACTGGGAATGTTTGGCCTTGATGGCCGAATCCTGCTCCAGTCCGGTTGGGAAGAGACTCCAGTCCGATACGCATCGGACTCCAGTACTTTCCCAGTCGGACTGGAGTTTTGTTTAGGAAGTACTGGAAGCCTTATCGGAGGCGTGACCACTTGGAATAGCAAATCCCGGATAAAAAATAAGGCCGAATCCCAAACAGGATTCAGCCTTTTCGCTCTTCCTCTTGGACTTGAACCAAGGACCCTCTGATTAACAGTCAGATGCTCTAACCGACTGAGCTAAGGAAGAATGTTTTTGCGTCTCTCGCAGATCTACTGATCTGTCCGATTTTGCACTGCAAAAGTAGAGGCATTTTTCGAAATATGCAATATCTTTGCGGAAAAAAATTGAAAAAAATGAAGATATTAGGTTTGGGAAACGCTTTAGTGGATGTCCTGTTGCGTTTGGAAGACGATGTAGTCCTCTCTAAGATAGGTGTTTGCAAGGGCGCTATGGAGATGATCGACCAAGAGCGTATGATCGCGATCCGGACGGCTTGGCAAGGGCTTGAGCGGACAATGGCACCCGGAGGATCGGTGTGTAACACGATGCGGGCGATCTCTATGCTTGGTGGTGAGAGTGGTTACTTGGGTAAGATTGGTGATGATGAGGTTGGCGCTTATTACGAGGAGGCCTTGAGAAAGGCGGGTGTCGCTCCATATTTCGTAAAGACATCGGGTATATCGGGCAGTTGTACGGTTTTGATCTCTCCGGATGGCGAACGGACCATGTGTACTTTCTTGGGGCCGGCTCCGACAATCTTGCCGGAAGAGATCCAGGAATCGGTGCTTTCCCAATACCAGTGTATTTATATTGAGGGTTATCTTCTGGTGAACGAGGCTTTGGTCCGGTCTACGATGGTTAAGGCGAAGCGTTTGGGATTGAAAGTGGCCCTTGACTTGTCAAACTTTAATATTGTCAATGCTTTTAAGCCATTGCTTGACGAGTTGATCCCGGCCTATGTGGATATCCTTTTCTCGAACGAGAGCGAGGCGGAGGCGTTTACGGGACGGCCTGCTCGTGAGGCGGCGCTTGTTTTGGCCAATATGGTCGAGGTGGCCTTGGTGACACTGGGGAAAGAGGGCTCTTTGATCGCCAGTGGCGAAAACCTGTTCGAGATTCCCGCTATTGGCGAGGGACGTGTTGATACGACGGGCGCTGGAGATAACTTCGCTGCCGGTTTCCTTTATGGCCTGTCGAAAGGTGTGTCTCTTGATCGGGCCGGACGAATCGGTTCGTTATTGGCGGGCGAGGTGGTTAAGGTCGTCGGTCCGCAGATCTCGGAGAGTGAATGGGAACAAATAAAGTTAAAAGTAGGTGACCTGTTGGGGTAACCGGTCGATATTTCCCTATTTTTACGCGATGATATATTATGTATAAAGTTGAGTAAGATGAATTATAAGAAGAACCTAGCGTTATTTCTCGGCCTGTTGCTGGGAGCCGCTCCCTTCACGGAGGGCCGGGCGCAATCGGACAACCGTTTTGAGGTCAGCAAAAACCTGGATATTTTCAATGCCTTAGTTAAGGAGGCGGAGATGTTTTACGTGGATTCGATGGATGTGGAGAAGTCCGTCCGTCGGGGAATCGACGCGATGCTTAGCGGGTTGGATCCCTATACCGAATATTATCCTGAGAGCGAGATGGAGACATTGAAGCTGATGACAACCGGTGAGTATGGTGGTATCGGCTCCTTGATTCGCCAGCGCAACAATAAAGGTGGCGTCGTGATCGCTGAGCCGACAGAGGGTATGCCGGCTGCTTTAGCTGGCCTGAAAGCGGGCGACCGCATCCTGGCGATTGATACGATCGATGTTTCCGGAGCCACCAACGAGCGGGTGAGCTCTTTGTTGAAAGGCGTTCCCAATACGACCTTTACCATCACGATCCAGCGGCCGGGTGAGCAGAAGCCCCGCAAGATCGAGATTACACGTAAGCAGATCGTCGCTCCTCAGGTGGTTTATTATGGCGTGCGCCAGGACAGCATCGGTTATATCTATTTGCAGGGATTTACCGATAAGAGTGCCCAGGAGGTGAAAGAGGCTTTCCTTGACCTGAAGCAGAATCATCATATCAAGTCGTTGATCCTGGATTTGCGGAATAATGGCGGTGGTGTCCTGGAGGGTGCTGTCCAGATTGTCGGGATGTTCGTGCCGAAAGGAAGCGAGGTGATCTCGACTCGTGGAAAAGTGAGACAATGGGATCGGACTTACCGGACACCTGTTGAGCCTTTGGATACGGTCATGCCTATGGCGGTTCTGATTAACGGCGGTTCGGCCTCAGCTTCGGAGATTGTCTCCGGCTCATTGCAGGATCTTGATCGTGCGGTTCTGATCGGGCAACGCTCGTTTGGAAAGGGATTGGTACAATCCACGCGCGATCTGCCTTACGACGGAAAGTTGAAGGTGACGATCAGTAAATATTATATCCCGAGCGGACGATGCATCCAGCAGCTCGACTACTCTCATCGACGTGAGGATGGTAGCGTTGGCGCTGTTCCCGATAGCCTGACCTCCGTATTCTATACCTCAAAGGGTCGTCCCGTACGGGATGGTGGAGGTGTCCGTCCGGAGTTTGAGATAGAGGAGCCAAAGACACCGACAATGCTTTATTATTTGGCGGCTGATACGGTTTTGTTCGATTTCGTGACCGATTGGGCTCAGAAGCATCCGAAGATCGCCCCGATCGAATCGTTCGTGGTGACGGATGAGGATTTTGAGGCCTTGAAACGTTATGCGATGGAGAAAAACTTCACTTATGATCGCCAGAGCGAGAAGGCGCTTAAGAATTTGCGAGAGGTGGCTGAATTTGAGGGTTACCTGGATGAGGACTCGACCCTGTTTGCCGCTCTTGAGGCTAAATTGACCCCGAACCTGGAGCGTGACTTTGATCGTTTCAAGGATCAGGTGAAAAAGGTCTTGGCTTCCGAGATTGTTAAGCGTTATTATTACCAAAGTGGAAATCTCCAGGAAAGCTTGAAAGACGATAAGGTCTTGGATAAGGCTCTTGAGGTCTTGGCCGATCCGGCGCTTTACGTACGGACGTTGAGCGCTCCGGAGAAGAAAGAGGAAGAGGCGGCTTCACTTTACCCGCCGAACCTGACGTGTAAAACCACCAGCTCAGACGCCGTGCCGACCCGATAGGGTGGCCCGGCGATTCCGATGCCGGACGAGACATAGAATTGGGTGTTTCCTTTCCGGTAATAGCCATAAGGGCATTCGAAGACCAGTTTCATCACTAAAGGATAAGGCCAGATTTGTCCGTTGTGGGTATGGCCATGCAAGCCCAGATCTACACCGTTCATGGTCATTTCAGCGAAAGAGTTGGGTTGGTGGTCAAGCACGATAAGGGGTTTTGAGTGGTCGATACCCTTGACGATGGCTTGTAACGTTTTTCGTTTCTTATTGATATAATCATCCCGCCCGACAAGATAAAAGCTGGAATCGGGAGCGACCAGGGAATCGATCAGAAGTGTTCCGCCTGTTTTTTGGAGCCAACGTCTTTTGGCGATCCGGTTAGCCCGATATTCGTGATTCCCGTTAACAATATAGGTGCCCAGTGTCGACTTTAATTGCCGTAAGTCATCCTCAATATGGGCTTGCTCCGCGAAACGGGACTCATAATCCATAATGTCGCCCGCCAGAAGAACAAGGTCCGGTTGTTGTTCATTGCTCAGCCGGACATATTTCTGTACCATCTCTTTCCCGATCATCTCTCCAATATGCAGGTCACTCATCAATACGATTTTCAGGCTGTCTCGGCCTGGCACCTTTTTGGGGATATCAATATAGACGTGTTTTACGCTAGGATGGGTAACCGTATGGTTGGCATGGAACATCAGGACAGTGACTCCGATCGTGATAAGGACGAACAGGGTTCGCTTGATGGTCTCCAGGTTGAGATAGATGGCCTGAGGATACCATTTCAGGAGTTTGTCGGAAAGCCGGATCAGCTCGAGGCATAAGAGGGCGAGCGTGACGTAGATCGAGGCGATGTACCAAGTTCCGCAGATATAAAGAATCGGGATCATGATTTTGTCGGGCAACTCATTGTGAAAGAGATAACCCGTGAAATAGATCGCCAGCTCTAGAATGAACAGGGCCGCGAAAGGCCATTGATAACCCGGTTTCTTTGGAAGCGCCTGTCTGCCTCGCCAGTAGATATAGGGATTGAGTAACAGTTGCGCCACGATCGCTTGCAGAAAGACTCTCATGATATTTCTCCTTTATTTATTGTCCAAATAGAATACGACGATCTCACTGTCTGTCCCGATCCGGTATGGAGGTCCCCATAACGATAGTCCGGATGAGACATAGAGATGTGTATTCTCTCGCTTTTCATAGCCGTAACTCAATTCGAAAAGATAATCGGTCAAGTAGGTGAGTGGCCATACTTGGCCGTGATGTGTATGCCCGCTGAATTGCAGGTCGATGCCGGCATCGACGGTTCGCTCCAGGTCATAGGGTTGATGATCGATGAGCAGGATCGGTTTCGATGGGTCGGTTTGGCGGACCAGCTTGTCGAGTGATTCACGGTCTCTTTGTCGTCGATCATCCCGTCCAATTACCTGAATGCCATTCTCGAGCGTGACGACGGAGTCTCTCAAGAGCGTAATGGACGTCAATGCCAGGAATTGTTCCACCTCTTCAATGTTGGAAAAATAATCGTGATTGCCTGGTGCCATCAGGATGCCTAATGGTGCCTTGAGACGGGACAGCTCATCTTGCATCCGTTGGGCCTTAACGGGCGTCAGGCTATGATCGATCAGGTCGCCCGCGATCAGGATCAGGTCGGGCTTGAGTGCGTTGATCCTTTCGACATAATTGGCCAGTCGTTCTTTGTTGGTCTCATAACCTAAGTGAATGTCGCTGATGCCAACTACCTTAATGGGACGGCCTTGCGTCTGGAAAGGTTTGTTGATGGTGATGTGCAGCTCTTTCGTATTGGGATTGTCATAATGGTAGTAGCCGTAAAACAGCAATCCCAATGTCAGGAACAATGAAGAGTAAAACGCGAATGGCACACGAATCTTGACCAGCCTGAGAAAGTCCATGAGGGCCAGGAACAGGGTCATATAGAAC
Source organism: uncultured Parabacteroides sp. (assembly GCA_900552415.1). Lineage (GTDB taxonomy): Bacteria > Bacteroidota > Bacteroidia > Bacteroidales > Tannerellaceae > Parabacteroides > Parabacteroides intestinipullorum. The sequence continues at coordinate 3,503 of USAD01000015.1, read as the reverse complement.
GTTACCAATAGCCAGCTTTTTCCAACCTCCTCAAAGAGGCGAGCTAAACGTAGAGGAGCGATGATGTTATTTAAACCAAACGATAGGAGAAAAGAGAGGGCACATATGATGAAGATTGAGAAGACAAGAACCCGGACACTTTTGGGATGCTTGCGTATCGCTTGTCGTCCCCGAATGAAAATATATACGTTCCCTAAGATATAAAGGAGGAATATTGAGATAAAGATCGCTGGCATAAAATGGCTGGAATGAATGCTTTTTACTATTGTGTAGAAAGATGTGCCTGGTTAATCGTCCAGAAACTTGGGCACATCTTTCTTTGTCTTTCTTATGGGATATTGTCCCTTGATTTATTTCTTGGGATAACCGACCGGATTGTTGATGAGCGGCAGCTGGTTGTCTGTCAGCTTGAGCGCTTTCTTTAGACCGGCTACATCCATGGACGCTCTTGGTACAGTGGATAAACCACATCCTGAACAAAACAGCATGATATTTTGTGAGACGATGCCCGCATCGAGAGCCGCCGTGATCTTCGCACGCTCACCTCCACCAAACAGGGAGATGTCGGAAACCATCAACAGGCAAAGAGGTGCCTTGTTCACGAAGGTCTGTTGGCCTCCGATAAGTGGACGGAAATCGCCAGACGCGACAGGAGTCAACTGATGAGTCTTGGCGTCATAAAGGTAAGAACCCTCCTCCATGATCGCGTAGATACTGATGTCTTGCTTGTTCAGGGCAGAGGCCGCGGTTCTTTTCCCATCCGGGCGATTGACGCCATTCGCTGCCCAAAGGAGGTCGGAAAGATCCTGTAAGCTGAGCTTCTTGTCGGCGAACTCTCGTTCGGAGCGACGGTCGGCCAATGCTTTCATGATGGCGGAACCTCTATCCTTGTTGGGGGCATTCAGCTTGATCGGTTTTAAACTTTGGGCGTAGAGGGAACCCATTCCCATAAACAAAGCGGTTAATACGCATAATAATGTTTTCATGAAATATAAGTTTTAGATTGATTTATACAAAAATAGTGCTTTCGCCGGGATTTGGATAAAGAATCTTTGGGCTGTAACATTTTTTAGGTAGAATGCGTCAGGGATACCGTTTTCTGGATCACCTACCTGCCTTTCTTTGCGGGGATTGCCTTATCTTTGTAATTACAAAAAAGATTGAGGAATGACAAAGGATGTACAGAAAGAATCCGTCTTGACGGATATAAGATATTTGAGGTTGTTGGCCCGGAGTTTCCCGACGATTGCCGATGCCAGCACGGAGATCATCAACCTGGAGGCGATCTTGAACTTGCCCAAAGGCACGGAACATTTCCTGAGCGACCTGCACGGCGAGGATCAGGCGTTCCGGCATGTGCTGAAGAATGCTTCGGGTGCCGTAAAACGGAAGGTGAACGAGATATTTGGTATCTCGATGCGTGAGGCCGAGAAAAAGGAGCTTTGCACGTTGATCTATTACCCGGAAGAAAAGCTGGAGCTGATCAAAGGGCAGGAGCGTGACCTGGAGGATTGGTATCAGGTGACATTGAACCAGCTGGTTTGTGTTTGCCGTAACGTCTCCTCGAAATATACTCGGTCGAAGGTGCGGAAGGCATTGCCCCGCGAGTTCTCCTACATTATTCAGGAGTTGCTGCATGAGTCGTCGGTTGAGCCCAATAAGTCCGCTTATGTGGACCAGATCATTTGCACGATCATCTCGACTGGACGGGCGGACGATTTTATTGTCGCTATCTGCAATCTGATACAACGCCTGACGATCGACCTGTTGCACGTGATTGGTGATATTTACGATCGTGGTCCTGGAGCGCATTTGATTATGGATACGCTGTGCGACTATCATAACTTTGATATTCAGTGGGGCAATCATGATGTGCTCTGGATGGGGGCTGCCTCTGGCAATTTGGGCAGTATCGCCAACGTGATCCGGATGTGCTTGCGTTTCGGTAACTTGTCGACACTCGAGGATGGATATGGCATTAATCTCCTGCCGTTGGCGACTTTCGCCATGGAAACTTATGGTGATGATCCTTGCGCTTTATTCCTTCCGCGGACAAAATATGCCGACAGCTTTTTCGATGAGAAGACCATCCGGCTGATCTCGCAAATGCACAAAGCCATCACGGTAATCCAGTTCAAACTGGAGGGCGAGATCATTCGCCGCCGTCCGGAGTTTGAGATGGATGACCGTATGCTTTTGCATCTTCTCAACCTGAAAACGGGAACACTTCGATTGGGTGGCCAGGAATATCCGCTAAAAGATACTTATTTCCCGACATTGGATCCTCGTGATCCTTATCGTTTGTCGATCGAGGAGGAGGAATTGATGCGCAAGATCAAGCGTTCGTTCGAGAGTAGCGAGAAATTGCGTAAACATATGCGTTGTCTTTTTACGCATGGAAGTATGTACGCCGTTTGTAATTCGAATTTACTTTACCATGCCTCGATCCCGATGAATCCGGATGGCACCTTCAAGCCGGTACAGATTATGGGCAAGAGCTATTCTGGTAAGGCTTTGCTCGACCGGGTAGATCAATTGGTGCGGACAGCCTATTTCCGGACAGGAGAGCAAGAGGAGGTGGATTTCGCTCACGATTACGTCTGGTATCTTTGGTGTGGCAAGAATTCGCCCCTTTTTGATAAGAGCAAGATGGCCACTTTCGAGCGGTTGTTCCTTGATGATGCCGAGACACACAAGGAGGAAAAGGGCGCCTATTATACGTTACGTGATCAGGAGTCGGTCTGCGACATGATTTTGGACGAGTTCCAGGTGGTCGGAGAGCATCGTCATATTGTCAATGGCCATGTGCCCGTGCGTTCCAATAAGGGTGAGAACCCAATTAAGGCAGGTGGAAAAATGCTGGTGATTGATGGTGGTTTCTCCAGACCATATCATCTCGAGACAGGAATTGCTGGCTATACACTTGTTTATCATTCTCGCGGTTTTCAGTTGGTTCAGCACGAGCCATTCGAGTCGACAACCAAGGCGATTGAGGAGGGATTGGATATCAAGTCGACAACCATCGTCGTCGAGTTGAGCTCGCATCGCCAGATGGTCAAGGATACGGATAAGGGCGCGGAGTTGCAGAGCCAGATCAAGGATCTTGAGAAATTGCTCTACGCTTATCGTTGCGGCTTGATTAAGGAGAAGGAGATGTAATCCGGACTGAAGTCCATTTTTAGTTCCACTGCAGTGAAATTTTCCTTCCACTGCAGTGGAATTCCAAATACACTGTTATGCGCCCTTGAGGACACAATAGTATGTGTCAGCTTTCACGTACGTATGTGTCGGCTTGCGGGAGCGTTCGTGAGGATCGATATGTACGTATGTGTCGCCTCACATGTACTATTGTGTTCAATACCCTTAAATTCGGAGTGAATGGATCGTTAATCTGATGGCTTTAAACGGTTGTATAAAGTAAAAGCCCCGAGATCCCTAAGAATCACGAGGCTTTATTTGGAAGCGAGCGGAAGACGGGTCTGGAAGCCGCGACCCTAACCTTG
>USAD01000014.1 GCA_900552415.1 uncultured Parabacteroides sp. | reverse complement strand
GCTGCCATCCTCACTGCCGTCGCTTCCGGAACCCGGCTGCACGGAAACTTCTGCGTCCGGCAAAACCGGGTCGTCGTCCGAACAAGCCATCAGTCCCCAGCTCGAAAAGAGGATGGCAGACATCACTGCATATTGAATCCATTGTCTCATACAAACGGTGCTTTACAACCAGGAACTGTCATTTCAAATATTCCCGATAGAACTGTTCGATTTTGTCGAAAGGGATTTTCTCCAGATTGTCATATAAATCGGTATGACTCGCTCCCGGCACGATGAACAATTCCTTATTGTCACCCTTCAATTTCTTGAAAGCATCCTCGCCGAAATAGCGTGAATGCGCTTTTTCTCCATGCACCACCAATACAGCACTGCGGATTTCATCGCTGTAAGCCAGGATAGGCATATTAACGAGCGAAAGCGAGGATGTCACGTTCCAGCCCAGACCGGAGTTGATGGATCGGGGATGGAAGCCGCGCCGAGTCTTGTAATAGTCATAGTAGTCTTTCATGAATTGGGGTGCGTCGTCAGCAGGCTTGGGATTCATTACCGTGCGTTTGTACGTACCGTTGCGATAATCTTCCGTCCGCTGGGCATTCAGTTGCTTACGCATTTCGTAGCGGGCGTCGGCATTGTCGTTGGCATCGAAGTAGCCGTTGGCCGTCCCCCGACAGATGTCATACATCGTAGAAGCCACCGTCGCCTTGATGCGCGTGTCCATAGCCGCCGCGTTGATGGCAAAGCCGCCAAAGCCACAGATACCGAGTATGCCGATGCGCTCCGGGTCTACATCATCGCGGGTGGCCAGATAGTCCACCGCTGCACTGAAATCTTCCGTGTTGATGTCCGGCGAGGCCACACTGCGGGGTTGCCCGCCGCTTTCTCCGGTAAATGAGGGGTCAAAGGCAATGGTCAGAAAACCGCGCTCAGCCAATGTTTGCGCGTAAAGTCCCGATGCCTGCTCCTTTACTGCCCCAAACGGGCCACTGACTGCTATGGCCGGGAGCTTGCCTGTCGCGTTCTTGGGTTTGTACAGGTCAGCGACGAGCGTGATGCCATACCGGTTGTGGAAGGTGATCTTGCTGTGGTCCACCTTGTCGCTCTGCGGGAAGACCTTATCCCATTCCCGCGTAAGATTCAATTCCTTTTCCATAATACAATTGTTTGAATGATCGTTATCCGTTCCTACCCGGCCATCCGCCGCATGAAGATCGCCCAAGCCACACCAGCCGAAGGCTACCAGGCAAAGGCTCCAAAATAAATTTCTCATGTCTCTCCCTCCTGTTATAAATTACACTTCAAAAAGGATCGGCATCAGATCCTATGCCGAACAACGCGAATTTATCCCAGACCTCATAAGATCCATGTAGACATATTACGGATTCTTCGCCCGGATTATAACGGATTTACGGTTGTTTCTCATCATTAACCATTCCAACCGTCCACGCCATACAAACGCCCGAGGAATCATCGCCACATCAATCCGGCAAATTCTCCTCACCTTATTTCCCATATCATTGATCCGGGCACAAATATCCGTAATCCATATACAAAAGAATAAAACCATTCAAGATAAATTTGTACCAGTAAAAAGAATCTCATGAATAGCACAAAGTTTAAAATCATCCTGGCGCTTGTCGCGCTGGCGATAAACAATACAACGATTATGGCACAGGAAAAAATCAAGCAGACAGCTGGCCGCGAGCAGCTCGGCGCCTTCGCACCCAAATTCGCGGAACTTAACGACGATGTTCTTTTCGGTGAGGTCTGGAGCCGTACCGACAAACTTGGATTGCGCGACCGCAGCCTGGTCACGATCACCTCGCTCATCAGCCAGGGTATCACGGACAGTTCGCTGACTTATCATCTCCAATCCGCGAAAAAGAATGGCATCACCCGAACGGAGATCGCCGAGATCCTCACCCACATTGGTTTTTATGCCGGTTGGCCCAAAGCCTGGGCAGCATTCAGGCTGGCTAAAGAGGTCTGGAACGAGGAACTCACAGGCGAAGACGCCAAGGCCGCTTTCCAACGGGAGATGATTTTCCCGATCGGAGAACCGAACACAGCCTTCGCCCGCTATTTTATCGGCAACAGCTACCTCGCCCCCATCTCCAACGACCAGGTGATTGTCTACAATGTCACCTTCGAGCCGGGCTGTCGTAACAACTGGCACATCCATCGCGCGACCAAAGGAGGCGGACAGATGCTTATCGGCGTAGCTGGTGAGGGTTGGTATCAAGAGGAGGGCAAGCCCGCCGTACGGATCCTGCCCGGTACGGTCATTCACATCCCGGCAAATGTCAAGCATTGGCATGGAGCGGCAGCCGACAGCTGGTTCGCGCACCTGGCCTTCGAGATCACCGGCGAGGAGACCGCCAACGAATGGCTGGAGCCCGTCACCGACGAGGTCTACGGACAACTGGAATAACACACACAAAGTCCCGACAACCATGCGGTACGGCCAGAGCACATCCCATTTTTTAACGGCAAGAGTACGAAAAAAATAGTATATTCGCGATTATTTTATACCGGCCAACCATTGCCGGTCTGAAACAACGATAAAACTTGATATTTATAGAATAGATGAAGAATATCCGGAACTTTTGCATTATCGCCCATATTGATCATGGGAAAAGTACCCTGGCCGACCGCCTGCTGGAATACACGAAAACCGTCGAGGGAAAAGACATGCAGGCGCAGGTGCTCGACGATATGGACCTGGAGCGCGAGCGCGGGATCACGATCAAGAGCCATGCCATACAGATGAACTACAACTATAAAGGCGAGGAATATATCCTGAACTTGATCGATACGCCGGGACACGTCGATTTCTCCTACGAGGTATCACGCTCGATCGCGGCCTGCGAGGGCGCCTTGCTGATTGTCGACGCCGCCCAAGGTATCCAGGCACAAACCATCTCCAACCTTTACATGGCTATCGAGAACGACCTGGAGATCATTCCGGTGATCAACAAGATCGACCTGCCAAGCGCCCGTCCCGACGAGGTGGAAGACCAGATCATCGAGTTGCTGGGTTGCCCGCGTGAGGATATCCTCCGGGCCAGCGGCAAGACCGGCGAGGGCGTCACGGAGTTGCTGAACGCCATCGTCGAGAAAGTGCCCGCCCCGAAAGGCGATCCCGACGCGCCGCTGCAATGTTTGATCTTCGACTCCGTATTCAACTCTTTCCGGGGCATTATCGCCTATTTCAAGGTGGTCAATGGCGTCATCCGCAAAGGCGACCATGTGAAGTTCATCGCCACCGGCAAGGAATACGACGCCGACGAGGTGGGCGTATTGAAGCTGGATATGGCGCCCCGCGACGAGATCCGCACGGGCGACGTCGGATACATCATCTCGGGCATCAAGACCTCGCGCGAGGTGCGTGTCGGCGATACCATCACGCACGTGGCCCGGCCGGCCGAGAAAGGCATCGACGGGTTCGAGGAGGTGAAACCGATGGTGTTCGCCGGGGTCTATCCGATCGAGACCGAGGATTTCGAGAACTTGCGGAGCTCGCTGGAGAAACTGCAGCTCAACGACGCGTCGCTGACCTTCCAGCCCGAGAGCTCGGCCGCCCTGGGATTCGGTTTCCGGTGCGGCTTCCTCGGCTTGTTGCACATGGAGATCGTGCAGGAGCGGCTCGACCGCGAGTTCAACATGGATGTCATCACGACCGTGCCCAACGTCTCGTATAAGGTCTACACGAAGAAGGGCGAATGCCTCGAGGTACACAACCCGAGCGGCCTGCCCGATCCGACACTGATCGACCACATCGAGGAGCCTTTTATCCGCGCCTCGGTCATCACCAACACCGCCTATATCGGCCCGATCATGACCCTTTGCCTCGGCAAGCGTGGCGTGCTGATCAAACAGGAGTACATCTCGGGCGACCGGGTGGAAATCTTCTATGACCTGCCTCTGGGCGAGATCGTGATCGATTTTTACGACAAGTTGAAGAGTATCTCGAAAGGATACGCCTCGTTCGACTATCATTTGCACGATTTCCGCCCTAGCCGGCTGGTGAAGCTGGATATCCTGCTCAATGGCGAGCCGGTCGACGCGCTCTCGACCTTGACGCACATGGACAACAGCGTTCCCTTCGGGCGGCGGATGTGCGAGAAGCTGAAGGAGCTGATCCCGCGGCAACAGTTCGACATCGCGATCCAGGCCGCCATCGGCGCCAAGATCATCGCCCGCGAGACCGTAAAGGCGGTCCGCAAGGACGTCACCGCGAAATGTTATGGCGGCGATATCTCGCGTAAGCGCAAACTGCTCGAGAAACAGAAGGAAGGCAAGAAACGAATGAAGCAGATCGGAACAGTCGAAGTGCCACAGAAGGCATTCCTGGCCGTCCTGAAATTGGATTAAGACACAAAAAAGCACGCTTCACCGCGTGCTTTTTTCGTTTAACGATTATCCCGCCGCCCATCCCATTCCCAAGACGGAATGCCGCCGCTGGCACTCAGGAATCACATTCCCGAGACGGAATGCCGCCGCTGGCACTCAGGAATCCCATTCCCGGGACGGAATGGCACCGCTGGCACTCTGGGGCCCCATTCCCGAGACGGAATGGCACCTCAACCGGGGCATTTCCCTATCCCAGATAATCGGCCACCGCCTCGGCGCAACGCTCGCCGTCGATCGCGGCGGAGACGATGCCACCCGCATAACCGGCACCCTCGCCGCAGGGGAACAGGCCCTTGACCGTCACATGCTGGTAGCTCTCCCTGTCGCGCGTGATCCGTACCGGGGCCGAGGTGCGCGTCTCCACGCCAATCATCGTCGCCCCGTTCGTCAGGAACCCTCTCGAGAGCTTTCCGAAACGCAGGAATCCCTCCCGGAGTCGAGACGTGACAAATTCAGGCATCCAGAAATGGAGCGGTGAGGCCAGCAAGCCTGGCGTGTAAGAAGACTCAGGCAGATCGAATGAGTTGCGCTTGCGGATGAAATCCTCCATCCGTTGCGCAGGCGCCGTCTGCCGTTGCCCACCATTGAGCCAACAAATCTCCTCGAACCGTTCCTGAAACGCCATCACGGCCAAAGGCGAGTCCATCGGCTCACTGATCCGGAACTCAGCCCCTTTCGTGAGCGCTCCCAAATCCTCAGGCCTTATCTCGACTACCATGCCTGAATTGGCCCAGCGAGAGCCTCGATTGGAAGGCGACATTCCATTGACCACCACCTGACGCGGTCCGCTAGCTGCAGGCACCACGAAGCCTCCCGGACACATACAGAAAGAATAGACGCCCCGACCGGCCGCCTGGGTCACGAAGCTATATTCGGCAGCGGGCAAATATTCACCACGTCCCTCACGACGATGATATTGGATCTGATCGATGAGCCGCTGCGGATGCTCCAGGCGCACGCCGACCGCGATGCCTTTCGCCTCGATCGCGATGCCTGCCTGATACAAATAACGATAAACATCACGGGCGGAATGACCCGTCGCCAGGATCACCGGTCCCATGAAAGTCTCTCCCCGATTCGTCTCCACGCCGATCGCCTCGCCATCATGGATCAGCAGGCGATCCACCCGAGTCTCGAAATGTACCTCTCCGCCACAGCTCTTAATCCGCTCACGCATCGTCTCGATCACACGCGGCAACTTATCCGTTCCGATGTGCGGGTGCGCGTCGACCAGAATCGAAGGACTGGCTCCATGCTGACAAAAAATATTCAGGATCCGGTCCACCGAACCACGTTTCTTGCTCCGCGTATAGAGCTTACCATCGGAATAGGCACCAGCGCCCCCCTCGCCAAAGCAATAATTCGACTCGCTATCCACCCGATGCTCGCGGCTGATCAAGGCGATATCTCGTTTGCGGGCCCGCACGTCCTTTCCCCGCTCCAGCACGATCGGCCGCAGCCCCAGCTCGATCAATCGCAAGGCGGCGAACAAGCCCCCCGGCCCCGCGCCCACCACGATCACCGGCTTGCCGCCAGCGACCGCCTTATAGTCGATCGATTGATACTCCGGCTCGGTCGGCAACTCATTGATGAAAGCCCGCAGTTTCACGTTCACATAAATCACCCGCTGGCGAGCGTCGATCGAACGTTTCAAGACCCGGACCGCCTTCACCGAGGCAAGCGAAGCCGCTGTCTCACGAGCAACCACCCGCGCCAGCACCTGCTCGTTGGCCGCCTCTTCCGGCAACAATCGCAATTGCAATTCTTTTATCATATCCGTAAATGCTTAAAGAAAAAATAGACTAATGACTTCACATGAATCCAGCTCATGCGCGAGAGAAGGCGCTTGCCGGTCATCCTCTGATACGCGTGCAAGAACGAGACGTTCGGCAAGTAACAGACCTTCCACCCCGCCTTGTTCGCCCGCAGGCAAAAATCGGCGTCCTCCGGCCCATAAAAGATCCGCCCGTCGAGCAGGCCGATCCGCTCGAACAGCTCCCGCCGGATCAATTGGCACGCCCCAATAATATATTCCACCGCAAAAGGCGTGTCGCCCGCCATGCGCTCCGCATAGAATTGCGAACGGTTAAGCTCACGTACCCAGGCGGCATCCGTAAAACGCTCCAATACATTATATATCTTATAACGCAACGAAGGATAATGCCGGCAACTCATCTGGACCTCTCCCCGCTCGTCGTACAGCTTGCAACCGCACAAGCCGCAATCCGGATGATAAGCCAGGTAATCGATCATTGCCCGCAATGCCTCACGGGTAATCCGTGTATCCACGTCGAGCAAGAGAACCATCTTGCCTGTCGAACGCTGGATGCCCAGATTGCGTGCCCGGGCGATACCCAGGTTCTGTGTCAAAGGAATCAACAAAATATGCTCTCTTGAAAGATAAGGCTCCAGAATCGCCCTTGTCCGGTCGGTTGAGCCATTATCTACCCAAATCAGCTCCCGTTCCAGCCCTTCACAAGCCGTCACCAAAGCATCAAGGCAATCGGCCACATAACGTTCCGAGTTCCACGAGATCAAGACCACACTCAGTTCCATCAGCCAAACAATTTAACTTTCAAGGCTTTCAAGGCTATCTTGAAATCGGTGAACGAACGGAACTGGCGGATGTGATGCCAAATAAATCCGGGCGAAAGGAAAAAGCGGATGTTATTCCAGAACAACAACCGCTCCATCTGCTTGGAGCTCAAATTGGGATAATTGAGGATCGACTCCCGCTGGACGTCTGTCGGCGTATATTCACCACCCTCGATCCAACCATTGGCCTTCGCCAGATCATAAAACTCCGTCGCCGGGAAAGGCGAGACAATATTGAACATCACCTGATCCACCTTCAGCTGTTTCGCCTTACGCAAGGTGTCCTTAATGGTCTCCTCTGTCTCGATCGGGCTGGTGCCGATCAGGATATTCAGCTTCACCGGAACATCGTATTTCTTCAACAGGCGAATCGCCTCATAGATCTGCGCCTCCGTGATTCCCTTCTTGATGTAACGCAGGATCTCATCATTGAAAGACTCGACACCAAGATCGACATAATGACAACCATAAGCTCGCAACATGCCCGCGACCTCTTCCGTGATCGCGTCGACTCTCGCCTGGCAACCCCAAATAATATCATGCCGCCTCACCGATCAATCGCAACCGTTTGGCGGTGACAATGAAATTATCATCCATAAATCCGATCGCCTTATAGCCCTTGGCCGCCAGCTCGTCAATCTCCTGGATCACGTTCTCCGTCGATCGGAAACCAACGGGCGGCTTCTTGCCATCATGCTCTTTCTTATACTCAATCTCACGAGCGAACGTGAGCGAACTGGGCACACAATAGATGCAATGGAAAGGGCAACTCCGTGAGGTCACCATCGCCATATAGGGCGACCGCTTCAGCTTCGGGTTGGAAAACGTATAATCCTCCACGAAATGAATCGCCGGGAAAGGCAGCTCATCCAGATTCTTGATCAACGGACGAGGCGGATTATTGACCACCTTTCCCGACTCGAAATCCCGATAGGAAATGCCCCGTGTCTCATGCCACGGCTTGCCATCACGCCACTGCCGGATCAACTCGAGCGTCGTCACCTCCGGCTCGCCACGAACAACGACCGAACGGGCGTCGAGCGACAACTTCGGAGCGAAATAGGTTCCACCCGGTCCCAGGAAAAGCACCCACGCTTTCGGATGCCACTCATGGATATAAGCCGCCACCTTCTGGTCGGTCGGAATGGAAAGATTGACCGTCCAAAAGATATAGACATCGCTGTCGTCCTCACGGATGAAGGCGAAGCAATCCTCGGGTGTCGCCTCATCGAGCACGAAATTCCGGTAACGCACCTCCAGCCCCTCACGTTCGAGAAGTGCCGCCACCGTCAGCTCATAGATGTTGATCATATTATATACGACCCGCGTACAGCCGGCCGTCCGCTCCGCCGGCTTAAACTGGTCCAGCGAAGGCGGGGTGATGAATGTTAGCCTCATAATATATTACCCTCTATTTATTCAGAAACATATCAGGGCCGACTAACCAAACAATTGCCTGAAAGCCTCCTCGACCTTCCGGACCTGCACGACCTGGATCTTACTTCTCAACGTATCAAAACCCTTTAAATTATGCGCCGGTATCAAAATACGGGAAAAACCGAGCTTTTCCGCCTCGAGAATCCGTTGCTCTATGCGATTGACAGGCCGGATCTCACCTGAAAGGCCAACCTCACCTGTCATACAGACGCCCGGCTCGATCGCGATGTCAAGACTCGACGAGAGGACCGCGCTGATCACCGCCAAATCGATGGCCGGATCGTTCACCCGCAAGCCTCCCGCGATATTCAGGAAGACATCTTTCTGGACCAACTTGAAACCGGCCCGTTTCTCGAGAACCGCCAGCAACATGCTCATCCGCCTCAAGTCGAAGCCTGTCGCGCCACGCTGTGGTGTTCCATAAACTGCCGAGCTGACCAGCGCCTGTGTCTCGATCAGGAAAGGCCGGATGCCCTCGATCGCCGCGGCGATAGCGACACCACTCAGTCCCTCATGATTTTGGGTCAAGAGCAATTCCGAAGGATTGCTCACCTCACGCAAGCCGTCCTGGCGCATCTCATAAATGCCCAATTCGGCCGTACTGCCAAAACGGTTCTTGATACTTCTCAAGACACGATACATATAATGCTGGTCTCCCTCAAACTGAAGCACCGCGTCGACGATATGCTCAAGCACCTTAGGTCCGGCGATGCTGCCCTCCTTATTGATGTGGCCGATCAAGAGAACCGGCACACCACTCTCTTTCGCGTATTTCAAGATTAAAGCGCTGCACTCACGCACCTGCGAGACGCTGCCAGGCGACGATTCCACCATCTCCGTAAATATCGTCTGTATGGAATCGATGATCATCAAATCGGGAGCGACATTGGTCGCCTGGGTCAAGATCTTCTCCAGATTGGTCTCACACAAGACGTAACAACCGGGATTATCCCCGGAAAGACGATCGGCCCGCAACTTCAACTGCCGACTACTCTCCTCGCCCGAGACATAGAGCGTCTTCAGCCCCTTAAGTCTCAAGACCGTCTGCAACACCAAAGTAGACTTGCCAATGCCCGGCTCGCCTCCGATCAAGACCAACGAGCCTCGCACCAAACCGCCTCCCAACACCCGGTTCAGCTCCGCGTCGCCCAAGTCGAGCCGTTGCTCACCTTCCGCCGTGATATCTCGCAAAAGGGTCGGACGGGCACTTCCCGCCTCAAACAGGCCGCCACCACGAGCCACGGAACGAGCGGCCGGCTCTTTCACCACAACCTCCTCGACATAGCTGTTCCAACTGCCGCAGTTCGGGCATTTGCCCAGCCATTTCGGGGAATCGGCTCCACAGTTGGAACTGACATAGACCGTCTTTTGCTTAGCCATCAACTGTTTCCTCCCTCTTTTACCCAATCCGACAACGGGGTCAAATCCGCCAAAATCGCCACATGCGGATAGGCCGCCAATTCGGCACGGGTTGTCACGCCATGCAAGACGCCGGCGAAATCCACGCCAGCGGCCTGAGCCGTTTCCGCATCGACCGTACTGTCGCCCAAATAAAGCACCTCATCCGCTCGTGCCCCCAAGCGTTCCAGCGCCAGGAGCACGCCTTGAGGCGATGGCTTCGGCTCAGTCACGTCCTCGCCACCGACGACCAGATCCAACAGGCTCTCCGGTTCATATTGCCCCAGCAACTCCAGGATGCGATAACGATACTTCGTCGATATAATTCCCACTTTGGCTCCCGACGCACGCAAAGCGCGCAAGACAGCGAGCGTTTCCGGGAAAAGACGGGTATTGACCGTCATGTGACGATCCGCCGCCTTCACGTATTCTTTGCGCCAAGCCGACAACACTTCGGGATCCGTCATGCCGGTCAGCAGTGAGAAAGATTCCTCAAGCGTTTTCCCGATCGTCCGGCGAATCGCCTCATCAGTCACCTCATGATAACCATGCCGCTCGAGCACCTCACGGAAACAGATCACGATTCCTCTCGACGAATCGGCCAGCGTATAATCAAAATCAAAAAGATAAGCTTTATAGGATGGTTTCATTTCTCGATCATCTTTTCGGTGATACCATAACCTTTCCGAATCTGGCCACTCGCTTTCTCCTTATAAAGATAACCACGGAACATTCCGCCACTGTTGTAAGGCATGGCGAAATTTCCCAACCGGTCGACAGCGATCAAACCACCATTGCCCGCCTCCGAATTCAGTTCCTTATGAATAATGGAATCGGCCGCTTGGGCGATCGGTTCACCCAGATACTTATAACGGGCACAAAGATTATAGGCCACGGCATGCCGGATAAAATATTCACCATGTCCCGTGCAAGAGACCGCACAACTTTGGTTATCAGCATAAGTACCCGCACCAATGACCGGAGCGTCACCAATTCGGCCCCAACGCTTTCCCAACATGCCGCCAGTACTTGTTCCGGCGGTCAAGTTCCCATCACGATCGAGCACGACACAACCGACTGTCCCGTTCTTCTTGCTTTCCGCCTTGAACTTCTCGACCCACTTCATCGTCTTCGGAGTCGCGAAATAGAGGTTGTCATCAACCATATCAAGTCCTTTCTCACGAGCGAAAGCCTCCGCGCCCGAACCACTCAACATCACATGTGGCGACTGCTCCTTCACGGCATAAGCGGCATCAATCGGATGTTTCACATGCTTCACGCCAGCGACCGCTCCCGCGCTCAAGTCGTGTCCCTCCATTATGGCCGCATCCAGCTCGAAGGTGCCATCGGCCGTTACCGTAGCGCCAATCCCGGCATTGAAAAGAGGATTTCCCTCAAAATAATGGATCACCGCCAGGACCGCCTGCGGGCCATCACCACCGGCCGACAAGACACTGTCGCCAATCATCAAGGCGGAATCTAAGGCGACGTAATAGGCGGACTCCTGGTCTGGATTATCTTTCAGGCTGCTCATCGCTCCAGCTCCACCATGCACGACAATCACATACTCACGCCCCGGATCGATCCGGAGCGTTCCTTTCGCCTCATCAGCGGGCTGACTACAACCCGCCATCAGGACCGATAAGGCCGTTAATGCCAAAATTCCAATTTTTCCCATAATGTCTCTCGCTTTTTATCGCCAAATTTAGGGAAAAATCCTATATGAATCCTCTCAATAGATGCTAAAGCTTTGCGGCTTGATCACGAAACCGATCCGCAGCATATTCTTATACTTGTTATATTCCAGAAGATTTTCGCCATAACCATTATAATATTGCACGAAAAGATACTGGTTTTCCCGATCATTGAACTTATAACTCAGTTCCAGCTGCGTATTGAAGCCAAACCAGGCTTTCCGCTGCGTCACGACCGCGCCAACCTGCAGGCGCCGGTTGTCCGTTCGGAAATTGGCCGCCAACTGAAAGATACCACAGTATTTCAGGATATCCTTATTGTTTCCACCGTCAATTATCGGGATCCAGCCCTTGAACTGAACCTCCCAATTCCGGTTCAGCTCCAAAGCCGTAGCGAAAGTCACCTTGTTCCAACTTCTTGAGTCGATGCTGTCTTTTCCGTTCGACTCATGCTCGATCATCAGGTAACTCTTGCCTATATACTTGTTCTTGCGGATAATCAAATGGCCCAAACCTATTCCCGGATTGAAGTTCAGGTCGCGCATCGGCAATGATTCCTGAAACACATTCCAAAAAGCCTTCTGAGTGTATTGCAGGAATAAATAACTGTCGAAAGGCAACTTGCTTTTCGTCAACCTTTGCGAGATACTCAACTGGAACTTCACGTCGGAATTCTGGCCCGTGGGCTTCGTGCCAATCGGAATGCCGCCCAGGAAATAATTATCCTTGAAAAGGGTAAAATAGGGCTGCTGGTCCAGGATGGCACGCACGCTGTCCGCGTTAGGACGAGGCGCCACCGAATCGATCGGCAAGATTTGCGCCCGCACGAGCGAAACAGAGCAGACCAGCCAAACAAACAATAAGTAACGACAAATAAGCACACACCTCATAACTCCAACTCTCATAATAATAAAATGAAACAGATCCCGCAAATATACGGAAACCACCCCGACCAAAAATCTCCTTAAAGTAGAGTAAACTGGTCCGATTCGGAACGAAGGATCATGCCCTTATATGTTACGAAACATGCGCAATAGAGGACAAAATGCGCGGATTCAAAGTTAAAAACCTTTGGTCGACAAGAATGTTTGATTACATTTGCAGCCTTGGACTAGTAGCGACTAATAACAATAAAAATATCGGAAACAAAATCTAATATTTCAATAAAATGAGTCTGAAAATAATAGTATTAGCAAAACAGGTCCCCGATACCCGTAACGTCGGGAAAGACGCGATGAAAGAGGACGGCACGATCAACCGCGCCGCTCTGCCCGCCATCTTCAATCCGGAAGACCTGAACGCGCTCGAGCAAGCTCTGCGCCTAAAAGATAGCCACCCGGGATCGACAGTCACGATGCTGACGATGGGTCCTGGACGGGCCGCCGAAATCATCCGTGAAGGCCTTTACAGAGGTGCCGACAATGGCTACCTGTTGACCGACCGAGCTTTTGCTGGCGCTGATACGCTGGCGACCTCCTACGCCCTGGCGACAGCCGTCAAGAGAATTGGCGACTACGACATTATCCTTGGCGGACGACAGGCGATCGATGGCGATACCGCCCAAGTCGGTCCGCAAGTCGCCGAGAAATTGGGATTGGGCCAGATCACCTACGCTGAAGAGATCCTGAATGTAGATGAGGACAACAAGCGAATTACCGTGAAACGTCACATCGATGGCGGTGTTGAGACCGTCGAGGGTCCGTACCCAATCGTCATCACAGTCAACGGATCGGCAGCTCCTTGCCGTCCACGCAACGCAAAATTGGTACAGAAATACAAACGTGCGCTGGGCAAACAGGAGAAAGCGGCGATCACCGAGCTTAAGTATGCCGATCTCTATGAGAGCCGTCCTTACCTGAACATCCAGGAATGGAGCGTCAACGACGTGAACGGCGATTTGAAGCAATGTGGCCTCTCCGGCTCACCGACCAAGGTAAAAACGATCCAGAATATCGTGTTCCAGGCGAAAGAGAGCAAGAGCCTGACCGGATCAGACCAGGATATCGAGGATTTGATTGTTGAACTTTTAGCCAACCACACCATAGGATAATATGAACAACGTATTTGTATATTGCGAAATAGAAGGCACGACCGTTGCCGATGTCAGCCTCGAGTTGCTGACCAAAGGTCGTAAGCTGGCCAGCCAGCTGGGTTGCCAATTGGAAGCCATCATCGCCGGCAGCGGCCTCGAGGGCGTGGAAAAGCAGGTCTTGCCTTATGGCGTGGATCGCATGCACCTGTTCGACGACGCACGTCTTTTCCCCTACACCTCACTGCCGCACGCGTCAATCCTGATCAATCTCTTCAAGGAAGAGAAACCGCAAATCTGCCTGATGGGCGCAACCGTAATCGGTCGTGATCTCGGCCCACGTGTCTCTTCAGCGTTGACTAGCGGTTTGACGGCCGACTGTACGGCATTGGAAATCGGTCCGCACGAGGACAAGAAAGCAGGTAAAACTTACGAGAACCTGCTCTACCAGATCCGTCCCGCATTCGGCGGTAATATCGTCGCTACCATCATCAACCCCGAGCATCGTCCGCAAATGGCGACTGTCCGCGAGGGCGTGATGAAAAAGGAGATCCTCGACCCGGCTTATCAGGGCGAGCTCATCCGTCACGAGGTGAGCAAATATGTTTCAGAGAGCGACTACGCGATCCAGGTCATCGACCGCCACGTCGAGAAGGCGAAACATAACCTGAAAGGCGCGCCGATCGTCATCGCCGGTGGTTATGGTATGGGCTCGAAAGAGGGCTTCGATATGTTGTTCGACCTGGCGAAGGAGCTGCACGCCGAGGTAGGCGCCAGCCGTGCCGCTGTCGACGCGGGCTTCTGCGATCACGACCGACAGATTGGTCAGACCGGTATCACCGTCCGCCCGAAGCTCTACATCGCTTGCGGTATCTCCGGACAGATCCAGCACATCGCCGGTATGCAAGACGCGGGCATCATCATCTCTATCAACAACGATGAGAATGCCCCGATCAACACCATCGCCGATTACGTCATCCACGGCACAGTCGAGGAGGTAATCCCGAAGATGATCAAATATTATAAGAAGAACAGTAAGTAAATCAGAAGAACAATGGCAAACTTTTATACAGACAATCCCAGCTTGAAGCATCACCTCCATCACCCATTGATGGAGCGCATCGTCGAGCTGAAAGAGCGCGGCTTTGCCGACAAAGATAAATACGACTACGCGCCGCAGGATTTCGAGGACGCGATGGACAGCTATGAGAAGGTGCTCGAGATCGTCGGCGAGATCTGTGGTGAGATCATCGCTCCCAATGCGGAGGGTGTCGATCATGAGGGTCCCAGCGTGGCGAACGGACGTGTCACCTATGCCAAGGGCACACAAGAGAACCTTGAGGCCGTACGCCGTGCCGGCTTGATGGGCATCGCCATGCCTCGTCGTTATGGTGGCTTGAACTTCCCGATCGTTCCCTATATCATGGCGGCCGACCTGGTATCTCGTGCCGACGCCGGCTTCGAGAACCTTTGGGGCTTGCAAGACTGCGCCGAGACGCTTTATGAGTTCGGTAGCGAGGAGCAACGCCAACGTTACATTCCTCGTGTTTGTGCGGGCGAGACCATGTCCATGGACCTGACGGAGCCCGACGCCGGTTCCGACCTGCAATCGGTCATGCTGAAAGCGACTTTCAACGAGCAGGACAACTGCTGGTACCTGAATGGCGTTAAGCGCTTCATCACCAATGGAGACGCCGACATTCACCTGGTGCTGGCTCGCTCTGAGGAGGGCACGCACGATGGTCGTGGCCTCTCCATGTTCATCTACGACAAGCGGAATGGTGGCGTCAACGTACGCCGTATCGAGAACAAGATGGGTATCAAGGGCTCTCCGACTTGCGAGTTGGTCTTCAAGAACGCGAAGGCCGAGCTTTGCGGCGACCGCAAGTTGGGTCTGATCAAGTATGTCATGGCCCTGATGAACGGTGCCCGTCTGGGTATCATGGCCCAAGCGGTCGGCTTGAGCGAGGCCGCTTATCGCGAGGGTTACAACTACGCTTGCGAGCGCAAGCAGTTCGGCAAGGCGATCATCGAGTTCCCCGCCGTTTACGAGATGGTGGCCCTGATGCGCGCCAAAGCGGACGCCTCTCGTGCGATGCTTTATGAGACAGCCCGTTTCGTGGATGTCTACAAGGCATTGGATGATATTTCGAAAGAGCGTAAACTGACTCCGGAGGAGCGTCAGGAGCTGAAGAAATACAGCAAGCTGGCCGACGCCTTCACGCCGATGGGCAAGGGTATGACGACCGAGTTCGCCAACCAGAACGCCTACGACGCGATCCAGATCCACGGTGGCTCAGGCTTCATGAAGGATTACGCTTGTGAGCGTATCTATCGTGACGCCCGCATCACGAACATCTATGAGGGAACGACCCAGTTGCAAGTCGTAGCGGCTATCCGCCACGTGACAACCGGCACCTACCTGAACCAGATCAAGGCTTATGAGGCAATCGAGTATAAGTCGGAATTGGCATCGCTGAAGAATCGTCTGGTTGCCATGACCGAGAAATACGCGGCGATCGTAGCCAAGGTTACCGAGACAAAGAACAACGAGTACATCGACTTCCAGGCACGCCGCATGGTAGAAGCTGCCGCTCATTGCGTCTTTGGCTACCTCTTGTTGCAAGACGCCAACAAGGACGACAGCTATCGCCGTTCAGCCGAGGTTTACATCAACTATGGTGAAGCTGAGATCGAGAAGATCCAGGCCTTCATCTCCAACTTCGATCCGGAGAGCTTGTCGAACTACAGACAAGCTTAAGACAGGAATTAAAATTCCGACATAAACGAAGCGCCCCAGAAAGTTCGTATCCGACTTTTTGGGGCGCTTTATTTTTCCCTTCCCTCCTTCTCCACCAAGTAAATGTTCCAGCCCCAAAAAGGCTCAACCTGTGTTGACGAACAAGTCCGAATGTCGCCTCATTTCTCCCTATAAGTCCATTCCATCACATTCAGGTCAAGCCAAAATTTTGTCCGAAGGAAACGATCGTTTTGTCCGAAGAAAACTCCAATCCGATTCGAAGAAAAATATATTTTCCTTCGGACAAAAATTCAAGGCACTTTGCCGCATCCATCACACGCATACGCATGTGTGACCCGACACGTACTATTGTGTTTTTTATAGTATATTTGCGACACAGCATTATAAAAAACGAGCATTAAAAACATAATGATAATAACCTGTTATTTCAAATTACGGTTGAAACAACTTTTCCGGATCCTTATCGGGATAGGTCCCTTCAGGAGCCTATTCTTATTTGGCCTCCTTTTCCTCTTGTTTTATCTGCTCGTGAAGATCAATAATGGCTGGATCATACCGATGATAACCATCCTGGGACTTAGCCTTTATCATAATGAACGAAAGGACAAATCTTTTCTCTCATTACACACAAAACAGACGACAGCTATTCTCCGGATTGAATATTTATTGATCGGACTGCCGTTCATTCTGATCGAGTGCCTGAAAGGCTATTGGCTGGAAGCCGGCACGATCGGATTAACTGCGATATTCTTGCCACTATTAAGGACCATAAAACATAAAATCCCAGTAATTCCCCTGCCATTCCTCTATAAAGGAGGATTAGAATACATCCGCATGTTCCGTTTATACGGATGGATCTATCCCTTCTTGTTATTGATCGGGCTCATTGGCGTATCGCATGGAAATATTCGCCTCGTGAAGGTTCTCCTGATCCTTTGGGGCATAATACAGGGGGCCGCATTCACGAACAGACCCAAACGACAAGAACTCACTTATTTCCTGAACCTCTCAACATTCCAAAAATATCTGATCCTGTCAAACGCATGGAATGTCACTGTCACCAGCATTCCCCTAATCGGAATCATGCTCTCTTTCTCATGCAACTGGGAAAACATCCTTTTCGCTGTCAGCGCATTGACTGGCAGTACTCTTTATTTATGGAACTTGGGAATGGCTCAATATATTTTCTCCTCAACCATAACCATGACCATCTATCAACTAACAATACTCATTCCTCTCTTTTTCTATGCCTGTTTCATGCCATTTCTACTCATTATATTAATGGTAATCAATATAGTGTTTTATCTATTCATCAAAAATGATTCAAAAAGCATATGGAACTGATTCGCATAAGCAACCTATCTAAAAGCTTCACCAACAACAAAGTGCTGGAAAACTTATCCATCACCTACGAATCCGGCATGATTTATGGCCTGGTTGGCGAGAATGGTGCCGGAAAAACCACTCTTTTCAATTGCGTCATGGGTATTATCGACTTTGAAGGAAGCATCCAGAAAGTTCCGGATATCGCGATCGGCTATCTTCCTGCCGAAAACCATTTCTACACATTGATCACCGGACAGGAATATCTCGATTTCTGCATAACCGCAAAAGGCCAAAAAATCGACAAAACAGAGATTGAAAAAACCAATGAGATTTTCCAGTTGCCACTGCAAAGATACGCTTCCGAATATTCCACTGGCATGAAAAAGAAACTGGCGCTAATGGCCTTACTTTTGCAAAACAATCACTTATACATTTTGGACGAACCATTCAACGGTGTAGATCTATATGGCTGTATCCAATTAAAGAAAATCATCCGCTCCTTAAGGGAACAAGGAAAAACAATCATATTGTCCTCTCACCAAATAACGATTTTACGGGAATTATGCGATTGCATCGATTATATCAACCATCATACCATCATGAAAAGATATACCAACC
>USAD01000013.1 GCA_900552415.1 uncultured Parabacteroides sp. | reverse complement strand
GCTACAATCTCCGCTTCGTTATCACGGTCGGTGTTGTGGCAACAGAAGTCGGCGGGTGTGGCGTCCCATAAACGGCAGGTAACAGCGATGCCACTACCCATTCCTTTCTTTGTGGCGAGAGATGTCAATGATTCCAATGGATTTCCCTCCGGATCTACGCCTACCATATGATAGTTGGTCTTATGACCGGTAGCAATGGCGGTACCACCCGCTCCTGAGTCTGTGATCAGTTTATTGGCGCAATAGGTTTTCGACAAGCCGGTGTATGGACAGTTCTCCAGCCAAAGCTTCCCACGATTGGCGGTCCAGGCCGAATAGATGTGCATCAGGCTCATGCCGTCGCCGATCATAAGGATGACGTTCTTTACTTTTGTCCCAGTTGGCGAGGTCAGTTTCTTAACCTCATAAGGCTTGTCCAGGATATAGGATTGTTCCTTGTCCCGACGACTTTGTGCGTTTGCGCCCGGTATGCTTCCCGTGAGGAGCAGCGTGGCGGCGCAAAGGATTGTAAATAGTTTTGTCTTCATATATGAATATGTTTATTTTATTTATTTTCTTTCTTAAGCGCGCCGGTCCCGCCAGTTCAGGCGCATTGGTCTCGCCAGTTCAGGCGCATTGGTCGCGCTAGATCAGGCGCATCGGTTCCGCCAGTTCTAGCGCAGTGTTATGTCTTTTGTATGGGGCGAGAGGTACAGATTCCCCGCAGGGATGGCCTCTTGCTGGGTCATGCCCGGCTTACGCCAGCCCCATTCAAAATGTTCACCCTCGTAATCCTCGAAGTAGAGCAGCTCGTAGGCATGGTAGCCCTTTTGGAGGGCGAACCGTCCGCTGGCTTCGATCGCCGCATGTGAGGCGTCGTTGTCCACAACCTTGGTTTGGCCGATATAGAGCACGCTACCATCGTCGGAACGGGTGGTGAATTCATAGACACCGTCTACTGGCGCATAGAGATAGCCTTCAAAGCGATAGCCGAAATGGTCGGCCTGCTTGGCATTGGCGATCGTTGGCTCAGGCATAATGCCCCGCTCGATGACTTTACCCTTCTTCAGGTCGGCAACCCATTGGAAGTAACCCTCATAATAGGTATAAGCGACTCCATTTTCAGTTGGTTTTACTTGGAGTGCGGGGGCTAATTGCGCTTTGCGGGCTTGGATCTTTAGTAATGCGCTTGGGCGATAATCTGCCTTGAATGCCTTCGCTTGGATTGTAGTTGTCTGATCGATCGTGAATGGTTCTTGATAGACGGGTGATTGTTCCGTTGGCTCACTGCCATCCAGCGTATAATGGATTGTCGCGCCGGCTGTGGCGGTGGCAATCTCGACTGGAATTTCATTCTCGAATAGATCCAGGTCCTTGGCGATATAGGGAATAGAGACAACCTGTTCTTGTGTATAAGAATAGGGTGCCGCCTCCGGATCGCTGGCCCATTGTTTGTCAGGCTGATCCGTGAGGGTGAACACCAAGGATCCGCCTTTCATCAGTTGCTCGTGTGTAATGAAAGCCTGTTTGATCTCCTCACCGTTGAGGGTTACTTTCGTGATGTAACGGTTGTGAGCCGGATCGTTGGCACTGATGGTCAAGGTCTGACCATTGGCCAGTTGGATCGTCGCCTTATCGAAGAGAGGCGAGGTCAGCGCATATTGGTTACTGCCTGGGCAAACAGAGTAGAAGCCAAGAGCGCTCAGGATATACCAGGCCGACATCTGTCCACAATCCTCGTTACCGATGATTCCCTCAGGTGTGGGTTGGTACATTTCGTCGAGCAGTCGGCGGGTCCATTCCTGTGTTTTCCAGGGTTGGCCTACATAATTATATAGGTAAGCCATGTGATGGCTGGGCTCATTGCCATGTGCGTATTGTCCGATCAGGCCGGTGACATCCGCCAGGTCGCCTACTACTTCAGAGGTAACGGTGAACAGGCTGTCGAGGTTATTGATGAAGGCCTCTTGTCCGCCAAAGAGCTGGACAAGTCCGTTGACGTCATGTGGTGTGAAGAAACGGTATTGCCAAGCGGTCGCTTCCGTATAGGAACGGCCGATAGCGAATGGGTCGAAAGGTGTTTCCCAGTTACCGTCTTGTCGCTTGCCCCGGAAGAAACGGGTACTGCCATCGAAGACATGAATGAAGTTTTGCGACCGTTGGATGAAGGTCTCGTAGTCTGCCTCATGTCCCAAGGCTTTAGCTAATTGGGCAATACACCAGTCGTCGTAGGCAAATTCCAGAAGGCAGGATACGGATTCTTTCTTGATGTTGGTCGAGATATAACCCTCGCGGATATAATAGTCTGCGCCTTTCTTGTTCTTCTCGGCGGAGACCTTCATTGCTTCCAATGCCTTTTCCGCATCAAAGCCCCGGATCCCTTTCATATAGGCGTCGGTGATGATAGAGGCGGTATGGTAGCCGATCATCGTGCCGGTCTCGCCTGCGGAGAGAGGCCAGAGAGGCAGTTCCCCACTTGCGTCATAAATGTTGAGGAACGATTGGACCATGTCGCTGACCAGCGTCGTGTCGAGCAGAGTCATCAGCGGATGCCAGCCCCGGAACGTATCCCATGTAGAGAAGGTTGAATATTGCTTCTTGTTGGTCGGCAAGGTCGCTACACTGAGATCGTGCCGACGATACTCGCCGTTTGCGTCATTAACAATGTTCGGTACCACTTTGCTGTGATAGAGAGCCGTGTAGAAAATTTCCCGCTGTGCGGCTGTTCCGCCCTCAACCGTAATGGCATTCAATTCCTCTTCCCAGGCATTGCGGGTGAGTTGATGGATCGCGTCAAAGTCGAATCCTTGTGTTCCGGTCTCTTGCTCGAGGTTGAGGCGAGCGTTCGCCTCGCTCACGATAGAAAGGCCGACTTTGCAGACAACAGGTTGTCCGTTGGTGGTATCGAAAGTCAGGATGGCCTGTCGTTCGGCGGGTTGCTCTATATTGGTGAAGGGGCATGAGAATTGGGCGACGAAATAGATGTATTGATTGTCGACCCATCCTCGGGTACGGCGCATACCGACCAGTTCATTATTGCCATTCGGCTTGATCCATCCTTCATAGATAAATTCATTGTCGAGCAGGTGATCAAGATCCACAACCAGTTTCGCGTCCGTCTTTGGAGAATAGTTGTAGCGATGGACACCGACATGAGGTGTCGCTGTCAGCTCTACCAGGACTTGCTCACTGTCTAGTTTTACGGAATAATATCCTGGCGAGGCGGTTTCTTTCTCGTGTGAGAAGGCGATCGGGGTCTGTAATGAGGGGCGGAAAAGAAGATCGCCCAGATCAATACATCCGGTACCGCTCAGGTGCGTATGCGAGAATCCCAACAGGGTCGAGTCGCTGTAATGATAACCGGAGCAGGCGTCCCAGTTACCCCGGCGAGTGTCGGGACTCAGCTGTACACCTCCAAAAGGGGCTGTCGCTCCCGGATAGGTATGTCCGTGGAATCCGGTGCCGATAAAAGGATCAACCGAGTCGAAAGGAGATTTAATGATTTCCGGCTGTTTGGCGCATGAGGCTAGGACGAGTATAAGTCCTGCGCAAAGTGTTTGTTTGATGTTCATTCTGTTCTTTATTATAATAGAAGTGGGACCTTGGATTTTATCCTACAAATGTAGGAAAGATTCTCGATTCCGCGAGCCTGGGATGGTATTCGATCTCTTTCTTTTCTCTCCAAAACAGGTCCTGTTGGGTGGAAAATGGAATGCTTGATAGTTATTAAAAAGGGCGACGCCCCGGGAAGAATCAATTCCGGTACGTCGCCCTTGCTGTGTTTGGTTGTTATTGATGATGGATCAATAACCCTTGTTCTGCTTCAGTTGACCGTTCGCTTTCGTGATCTCCTCGTCCGCGTATGGGAAGACCATCATGTAATCCTGATAAGTCCTCTTGTTCGTGTAGTCCTCATAGTAACCTACCGTGTAAGCGGACTCCGGATCCGTGCGATCCTCGTAGTGACGGACGCGCGGGCGGGCATTCAGCTCCTTCTCGGCCAGTTCCTTGATCTCGGCGTTCGAAGAGCGGTGCCAGCGTTTCAGGTCGAAGAGGTGATCCGTAAACTCGAACGCCAGCTCGCAACGCCGCTCGTGGTAGAGGTCGGTCATCGTTGCCGTGCCGCTCAGCGGCTCCAGGTTCGAGCGCAGGCGAATGCGGTTGATATCGCTTGTCGCCTCGGCGGCCCGCCCAGTCATCAGGTAAGCCTCGGCGCGGAAGAGTAACATCTCGGCGAAGCGGATGATGGGGAGGTTCACACGGACGGTTGGCCAGTCGCCATTGGAGCTTACCGTGCCGGCCGCGATGGGATCAGCATATTTGAACGGATCCATGTATTTATTGATTTGGAAGCCCGCCTCCAGGTCAGACTGGGAGTAGAAGCGGCGGGTTTCGCCAAAGAACTGGAATTCCTGGTTGTATTCGAGGATCGAGCGAACCAGCCGGTCGTTGCCCTCGCCATCTTTCAACATTTCCTCAAAGATATCGAGGGTGGGCTTCATCTGTCCCCAGCCGTTGTACTTACCCCAGCCCTGGTTCTCGAGGATTACCCCCGGGAATTCGGAGCCACCCATCTGCGTGCCACCGTTGCCCGGGATGGTCCACAAATACTCGGCCGTCCAGTAGTTCGCGAAGTCGGAGGAGAAGAGCTCGTCGAAGGTCGGCGCGAGGTCGCGTCCATACTCTGTCTCCAAGCGGGTGACCAATTCGATCACGTTGTCCCATTTCGACTCGTCCCAAGTGGCCCAATAGGCATAAGTCTTCGCCTGGAAAGCGATGGCGGCCGCCTGGTGCGCCCGTCCGCGGTTGTCGGCGTCATACTCCTCGAAGCGCGGCAGGCGTGCGATGGCCTCTTCCATGTCGTCGATGATCAACTGGTAGTTCTCCATGACGGTCGCGCGCTGCGGCGGGATGGAGTTATCATAGCCTCCCTCAAAATCCTCATAGCGGACGAACGGGACGCCCTGCTCGTTCGTACCATAGCGGTAGGCGATCAGGAAGTGCGACCAGGCACGGCAGAAATAGGCCTCGCCCAAGCTGCGGTTCTCGATCTCGGTCAAGGCGGTCGTAGCCTCCTTTTCCAAGAGCTCCTGGATAACGTAATTCGAGCGTGCCATGACGACGTACAGACGCTCGTATGTGTCCCTCAGCGGGGATTCCTCGCCCGTGTACTCGAAGGTGGCCAAAGTATTGTATCCGCGGGTACGGCCCCAGACGATGTCGTTGGCGGCTCCTTGCTCCCAAAAGAGCTCCCGCCCATAGCAACCCTCCTGTTGGAGATGCGCGTACAAGGCGTCGATCGCGTCGATCGCCTGCTGGTCGTTCAAGAAATAGTTGTCGGTTGGGGCGTCTCCCTCCGGCTGTACGTCGAGGAAGTCGCTACAGGAACTGAAGGCCAGCAAGGACATGCACAATATAGCTATATGTTTCTTCATTTTGTAATTCTTCTTATTTGATTTAAACATCTGATAAAACGTCTCCGATTAATAAGTTAATTTCAAGCCGAATGAGAATACGCGCGAAACCGGATACTTCAGGGCGTCCCAGCCGCCGCATTCGGGGTCCATACCAGAATAGCTCGTGATGGTGAAGAGGTTCTCGCCGCTGAAATAGACCGACAGCGCGCTGTTCCGCTCACTGAAGTGCTGGCATTTGCGCATGAGGTCTGTCAAGTTGTAAGAGACGGTGAGGTTCTTCAGACGCAAGTAGGAGGCGTCCTCCAGGTACCAGTCAGACGGCCGGCTGAAATTGCTGTTCGGGTCGTTTTTCGAGAGGCGCGGGATGTCGGAACCGGTGTTCGTCGGGCTCCAGGCGTCGAGAATCTCGTTCGAGCGGTTGAAGTTACCCTCCACGTCGCTCAACAACATGTATTTACCCGCGTAGAAGGCTTGCGCGCCGCCCACGCCTTGGAACATCGCGCTGACCGTAAGGTTCTTCCACGTGAATCCTCCGGAGAACGAGAAGGTGGTCTTCGGCGTCGCGCTGCCGCAATACTGGCGGTCGTTGTCGTCGATCACGCCATCGCCGTTGAAATCAACAAACTTCAAGTCGCCCGCCTGCGCGTTCGGCTGGATACGGTTGCCGTCTTTATCGACGTAAGCTGCCGCTTCCTCGTCGCTCTGGAAAATACCGTCGGTCTTGATGAGGTAGAACGAGTTCAAGGGCTCGCCCTCGGCGGTCTGATAGATGTAGGGGATGTTACGGAAGCTGCCGTCGCCTGTCCAGACGCCCGGTGTGCCGTCCGCGTTCCGCACGCCAATGTCGGATACCCAGTTTTTCAGATAGGCGAAGTTGCCGGAGACGAAATAGCTCCAGTCTTTATTCACTTGATGGTTCCAGCTGACTTGCGCCTCAAAACCTCGGTTGCGCACCTCGCCCTGGTTGACGAGCAAGGCGTCGAGACCCATATAGGTTGGCCAGCCCATCGATTGCTCCTGAATCAGGTTGAATGTTCGTTTGTCGAAGTAGTCGAACGCCATGCTCAAGCGATTGTCGAACATGTCGACATCCAGACCCAAGTCCCATTGCTCGGAGGTCTCCCACGTCAGGTTCGGGTTCATGGCCGTTTGGAAGTAAACGAAGTTGCCCCACGTCAGGTTCGACTCCACGCCGTATTGCGCTTGTTCCAGCCAGGTGTCCTTGTTAAGCAAAGCGGACTTATAGTTGTAGCCGATGGATCCCAGATTACCGACGCGTCCCCAAGAGGCACGGATCTTCAGCAAGTTTAACCAGTCGGTCTCCGGGAAGAAAGCCTCTTTCGAGAGTTTCCATCCGGCCGTCACAGCCGGGAAGTCGCCATAGTTGTTCTCTTTCGGCAGACGGCCCGCGTAGTCACGGCGCCAAGAAGCGGTCACGAAGTAGCGGTCGTCGTACGAGTAAGCCAAGCGGGCGATGACGGAGACGTTCGCATCCGGACCTTCCAGGAAATCCTCCGCCGCGATGTTGCCGGCGTAAGCGAGGTATTGCAGATAAGCGGACTCGTCCGCAAAATCGTTACCGGTCACCTCCAGGCTACGTTTGTTATAATGGTCCGCTGTCGTAGACAACAGTACGCCTACCGTATGCTTGTCATTGAACGTATTGTCGTAAGTCAACGTGTTCTCAGTCTTCCATCTGTCCGACCGGAAAGTCGTTTCCGTCAACGTATTGTTCAAAGCGGGCTTACCCACCTCGTCGCGGATCGGGCTGAAGTTCTTGTACAGGTTGCTTTGCAAGTTGTAAGTGAATCGGCTCACGAACTTCAGGCCCGGGACGATGTTGCCCACCTCCAAGCTGGTCGTGCTCCAGATGTCGCTGGTGCGATCATAACGGTTGTCGGCCTCCAGCAAGCGAACCGGGTTGACGGCGTCACCGTGGATATCGGAGAAGTTAGAACCATATTGGGCGATGTAATCCGGATCCTCCGTCGTGGTTCCGCCATAAGTTCCATCCAACGGATTGTAGACCGTTGCGCTGGAGGGCATATAGACCGCCGACAGGATGGCTCCCGTGTAGGCACTGTTCGTATCCGATGAGCGTTGCTCATTATTCTTCCAAACAAAATCTTCAGTGATCTTTACCCATTTGTTGATTTGGTAGCTGCCGTTGTAACGGAGTGAGAGGTTTTTATTGAAAGTGCTGATCAACGTACCCTGGTCGTTGTCGTAGGCGAATGATACGCGGTGAGACGCCTTTTCGGTACCCATGTTGACAGCTAAGTTGTGGCGTTGGTAGAACGCCGTGCGGAAAATCTCGTCCATCCAGTTTGTCCGCGTCGTAGCGATCCAAGGGTTGCGCGACGTATCCCATCCAATCGGAAGGGTCATGCCGGCATTGGCGTACGACAATTGGCGCATCTGGATTTGCTCCTCGGCCGTCAGCGGGGTAACCAGGTTGCTGGCCTTGCGTACGCCGAAGGTCGCGTCGTAGCTTACGCTCGGTTCGCCTTGCTTCGCCTTCTTCGTGGTTACCAAGATAACACCGCCCGCTCCGGATTGCGCACCGTAGATAGCGGCGGAGGCAGCGTCTTTCAATACGACGATGGACTCGATATCGTTCATAGAAGCGATAGGAGCGCCCGGTATACCGTCGACTACCCACAATACATTATCGCCGTTCTGCGATCCTTGGCCACGGATGACGATCGAAGGCGTTGAGGTCGGGTCGCCACCATCCGATTGTACGGTGACACCGGCCAGCTGGCCTTGCAACATGCTCTCCGTTGAAGAGACCGGACGGACGACCAAGTCTTCCGTATTGTTCAATACACCTACAGAAGCGGACAAGTCTTGCTTGCGTTGCCCGGCACCGTATCCCAATACGACAACCTCATCCAGGTTTTGTGTGTCTTCTTCTAGTGTAACGTTAAAAGAATTTTTGCCGCTCACGGGGATTTCTTGGTTGACATAACCGATGTAGCTGATGACCAATAGAGCGTTTTCTGGAACCTCAAGCTCAAAATCACCATCCAATCCTGTCATCGTTCCATTAGTTGTCCCTTTGACGATGACGTTGGCGCCAATGATGGGTTCTCCGGTTACATCTTTGACAATACCCGTGATTTTCTTGGAGCTTTGTTGTTCGTTTTGGGTCGTGACATTTGCCAATGCGATGCCAGGTAGAGTGGCGGGATTGGCCTGGACGCCTACAACCAAACAACATAAAGACACACCTGCGCACAAGCGCTTGGCAGTCGTTAGATCGTAGTTTTTGTTCATGGGACTAATTTGTTTTTGAATTGTTCTGACGCGGCAAAGTTAGTTTATATATGTTTCGTTTATATTACAATTGATTAAAAAAATTATGTTGTGATTGATTAAAAAAACAGGCAGTAGGTATTCCACGAAATACCTACTGCCTGTTTTTATTGGAATTTTATTTCCTAATCCAGATTTTCGTCAATGGCTTCGATCTTCTTTACGATCAATTCCATGTCTTCTTTAAGTTTCTCGATTTTCCTTTCCATCTCTTTCAGGAGGCCACCTCCGCCTTTTGATGAGACGCTTAAGAAACCAATGTTGTTCTCGTAAGTCTGGAGCTCACTCTTCATCCGGTCGTAAGTACGCATCAACTTGTCGCGCTCACTGAAAAGACGACCTTTGCTATGCTCACCGCTTGTGATCTCACTGAGATTGTTCCTGAACGATTGCATTCTTCGGTCGTTCCGGTCCACTTTCAGCCGATCGAATTGCTGGTCGACAGCCTCATGATATTCCTTATAGATCTTGTCTTTCTCCTTGAATGGGACAAAGCCGATCTCATTCCATTCTGCCATATATTGTTTGAGAGTGGCGAGTGCCTCGCCCATCTCCAGGTTCGTATCCAGGTTCTTGATCTTCTCGATCAATTCTTTCTTGGCGGCAAGATTATTTTGCTCGACGCTCTTTTGAGAGGAGACATTCTTATTCTTCTGGTCGAAGAAGTAGTCGCATGCCGTGATGAAACGTTTCCAAATAGCGTCGGAATGTTTGCGTGCTACCGTTCCGATTGTCTTCCACTCTTTTTGGAGAGCGATCATCTTCTCGGTCGTATCTTTCCAGTTCGTGCTGTCCTTCAACGCTTCCGCTTTTTCACACAAGGCTTTCTTCTTCTCAAGATTAGCCTCCATCTCGTTCTTTATCGCTTTATAGAACTCGCCTTTCTTCTCGAAATAGTTGTCGCAAGCCGCACGGAACCGCTCGAATATCTTAACATTGTATTTTTTCGGGGCGAAGCCGATTGTCTTCCATTTCTCTTGCAATCCGATAACCGTCTTGCTCATGTTATCCCAATCCTTGAAGCTCTTGAGCGTAGAGAAGTCGATCGCTTCCATTTGTTCGCAGATAGCGGTCTTGGCCTCGAGGTTCTCTTGCTCTTTCGACTTCAGTTGCTCGAAGTACTCTTGGTGACGTTTGTTAACGACTGTAGATGCGGCCTTGAAACGTGCCCACAACTCCTCGCGCAATTCTTTAGCGACGGGACCGATCTCACGCCATTGCTGATGCAGCTTTTGTAATTGGTGGAACGCGGAAATAGGCTCAGCCTCCGTACCTAATTTCTCGACAGCCTCGCACAAGGCGGTTTTCAGTTCCAGGTTCTTCTTGAAATCGTAATCCCGGAATTGATTGTTGATCTTAATGATGTCGTAGAACTTCTCGCTATACATCTGATAGGTTTTCCACAGATCGTTGACATGTTCTTGCGGGATGTTCTTGATCTCTTTCCATTTCTGTTGGATCTCTTTGAAAGCGTTGTATTGCTTGTTGAAATCATCTTGGCTTTCGGTAAGCTCTTTCAGCTGGTCGATAAGCTGGAGTTTGCGGGCGTAGTTCTCCGCTTTCTCTTTCTCATCTTCCGCCAGGGCAATCGCCTTCTTTTCCTTATAGGCGGTGAGCAGTTGTTTAAGTTGCTCTTCCTTCTCGTCGGCTGGGGCTACGAAATCCTTTTCTTCTCCTCCATTGGTGAGGAACTCTTTCTTCATCTCTTCCGTTTCTGCTCTGCGGATCTTGTAATAGGCTTGCTTTAGGGCCTCGATTTCTGATCGTGACGTCTCGATAGGAGTCTCGACTAGTTTCTCGAGTTGCTCGATGATGCCCTCTTTTGTCAGTTTTACTGGGGCGGCAGGTGTCGTACCTTCGGCGTCCGTAGTTTCAGCCGTGGCCATATTCTCATTTTCCGCGATGGTTTGCGGAGTCTTAGCTTCTTCCAATTTACCGGTTTCTTCCGGCAGATTAGTCTCTAGAGTGTCCTTCATATACAATTGATTTTTAAGAAAAGGATAATTCATTCCTCATTATTATCCGTTACAAATTAAGCTAAATATTTTTGAATGGCATTATTCTTAAAGATATTTTTATCTAAAAACGTATTATATCTTGTAAAAAACGCAAAAAAAGCCGATCGCTAAAGTCCATTGGACTTGGCGATCGGCTTTGATTTATAGGATTTCTGTTTATCCCAGGAAAGAGATCAGGACACCGGCTGCTACGGCCGATCCAATGACTCCGGAAATGTTACTTGCCATGCAATATTGCAGGACATGGTTCTTTGGGTCATATTTCAAGGCGATCTCATTGGCGACACGCGACGCCATGGGAACGGCACTCAGACCGGTCGCTCCGATTAATGGATTGATCTTTTTCTTGGTAAACAGGTTAACTAGCTTGACGAAGAGTATGCCTCCTGAGATGGAGAGGGCAAACGCAAGGAAACCGCCGATTACGATACCGATGGTTGTCAGGTTCAAGAATGCTTCTGCCGTCATGGTCGCACCTACAGAGAGCCCCAGAAAGATGGTTGCCGTGTTCATGATGCTGTTTGCTGCGGCATCAAATAACCGAGATGTGTTGCTCCCGATCTCCTTAACTAAGTTACCGAACATCAGCATACCGATCAAAGGTACGGCACTCGGCACGAACAGGGCCACAACCGTTGTTACGACGATAGGGAAGATGATCTTCAGTACTCGGAGATTCTTGATCTCGGTTTGTGACGGATATTTCTTTTCTTGTTCCTTCATGTTAATGCTCAACTCTTTTTTCGTGCACAGCAAATTAACCACGAGTGGAATAATCACGGGGACAAGCGCCATATAAGAATAGGCTGCGATTGCGATCGGACCCAACAAATGTGGGGCAAGCTTGATGGTCGTGAAAATCGCTGTCGGACCATCGGCTCCACCGATGATACCTAAAGAGGCCGCCTCTTTAGGCGTGAATCCCATCAGGATCGCGACAAGCAGCACCGTGAAGATACCCAACTGTGCGGCAGCACCGAAGATGGAGAGCCGCAGGTTACGTAACATCGGGCCGAAATCGGTCAAGGCGCCCACGCCCATGAAGATGATCGGTGGCAAGAAGCCCGTCTTGATCAACATGTAATAGATGAAATTCATCAGGCCTAACTCGTGCGCGATATCGTGAAGCGGCATCTCCCAAATGTTCTTCATGACGCCGTGAACGTTGATCATTCCGTTCTCGTCGGCCTGGATAACACCCATGTCTCCTCCGGGAAAGTTCGCGAGCAACACGCCGAACGCGATAGGGATCAGCAGCAAGGGCTCATATTCTTTCTTGATACCCAAGTAAAGTAATATGAACGCGATCGCGTACATGATCAGGAACTGCGGTTCAGCAATAATATTGCTGAACGCAGTCATCTCATATAGATTGTTAAAAATCTCGTTCATTATTGTATGGTCATTAATACATCGTCCTCGGATACGGCGTCACCCGGTGAGAGGCAGATGGCAGTAATGGTACCATCAAACTCTGAGCGAACCGCGTTGTATGTTTTCATCGCTTCCACATAACAGAGGATATCGCCCTGCTTAACCGTATCGCCAACCTTTAATGGCGTGTCGGAAGAACCTTTGGTCAAGAAGAACTTACCTTCCAGTGGCGAGAGTACCTCCTTGCCGGCTCCGGCCGCTTGTGGTGCGGGTGCCGCCTGTGGTGCCGCGGGCGCAGGTGCTGGTGCGGGCGCTGGAGCGGCCTTGTCGTCGCCGAAAGCGACAGTGACACGGTAAGCCTGGCCGTTGACATCGACTGTCAAGACTTGCGGCTCCTTCGGCATCTGGAACTTGACAGGCTCGGAAGCGGGTTTATTGGCGTTCGCTTTCTCTGCCCGGCGTTTAGCGACGTCAGCCTTGAATTCCACTTTCGCTTTACCGGAACGATAAGCCTCATACTGTGCTGGGTGCATAGCGTACTCGAAGAGCTCCTCGTCGTCTTCGCCAACTTCCCAGTGTTTCTCGTTCATGAGCTTGCGATATTTGTCGAGCGCGTCCGGATAGTTCTCTTGCGGGTCGCCCTCGAAGAACTGGCGTCCCTCTTTCTTTGCCTTCTCGATGATCTCAGGTGCGAGCGGTCCAGGCAGGCGTCCGGCTTTGCCAAGGATCATATCCCAGATATCGTCGGCGATCATGCTCCAACGCTCTTTGCCCTTTTCCATCTGCATCACGTTCATCAGGGCGAGATTCTTGACATATTGGCTGAAGGGGGTTACCAATGGAGGATAACCGACACGTGGCCAAACGTAAGCGACCTCGTCGAACAGTTTGATCAGCAATTGATCTTGAGTCATCAACGGCTTGTTGTTCTTGATGTTGCTCTTGTTGATGCTTTCCAGGTTCTTTTCCAGGTCGGCCATCAAGCTTCCCATCATACCACCAGGTAATCCCGGTCCGATCAGCAGGGAATTCATCAACCGGTTTTTCGGGCTGATGTAAAGTCCGAGGAAGTCGTCGATGAACTCTTGAATCAAGCTTCTTACTTTCATGTAAGCCGCCATGTTGATTTCCGGTACTTGGAATCCGGCGTCTTTCAGCATGGCCTGTACGGCGAGCAGGTCTGCGTGGCCTGTTCCCCATGAAAGAGGCTCCATGCCGACATCGATGTAGTCGCAACCGGCGTTACAAACCTCCAGGATAGAGGCCATGTTAAAGCCTGGTCCGGCATGGCTATGATATTGAACAGGAATATCCGGATATTTTTTCTTGATGTTCGCTACGATCTGGCCCAGTGAGTAAGGACGACCGATACCGGCCATATCCTTGATACAGATCTCGTCCGCGCCCAGCTCGATCAACTCGTAAGCCATCTTCGTGTAATACTCTACCGTGTGGATCGGAGAGTGTGTGATACAGAGTGAGCATTGGGAGATCATGCCGGCGTCTTTCGCGTATTTGATGGATGGCGCGATGTTGCGTACGTCGTTCAAGCCGCAGAAAGTCCGGGCGATATCAGTACCCTGTGCTTTTTTTACCTTATAGAAAAGACGGCGTACATCCGCTGGGACTGGGCTCATCCGTAAGCCGTTCAAGGCACGGTCTAGCATATGTGTTTGGATACCGGCCTCATGGAACGGTTTTGTCCATTCGCGAACCGCCCGGTTGGGGTTCTCGCCAAACAGAAGGTTTACCTGCTCGAATCCACCACCATTCGTTTCGACTCTGGCGAAACATCCCATTTCTATAATGGCCGGGGCTACCCTGGTCAATTGATCTACTGTAGGAACATATTTGCCTGCTGATTGCCACATATCGCGGAATACCAGGCTAAACTTGATTTCTTTTTTCATGATATATATTTATATTTATATTTTCTCGATACGGGTGACTTTTCCTTGTCCGTGCGTCAAGACCGATATGGCGGCAACAATCGCCGCGGTCTCTTGTCCAGGCATAGCTGCGGATGACGCTTGTTGGGGTGTTGGCGAGGTGTTTCTTGTCTTGGGGCTTGCGGCAGCCTCCTCGGGGGCGTATTTGTTGACCGCTACAATTAATCCCTTACCTATATAAATTATAATAAGTAAGATGAGAAATACGGTAGCCATGCCAACTACCATCAGTAAAAGTCCTGTTTCTATATTTTCCATAAGCTTTATCGGTTAACTTGCTTTTTGATAAAAACCTTTTTTCCAAAATCTACGCGAAAATATAAAATTACGGGTAATATTATTCGGACCGATTGATTAAAAAAAACAAAAAACAGAAGGGGAAAACAACCCGGTTGGCGATTATATATAATTAAGTACGGGCGTTTTATGTCAAATTGTTATATAGAGATGATTGTCGGTTTTGTTGGGAGAGGTGGTTCCCATACCGTGATAACGGGAAGGAAAGGAGCTTGTAGCGTTCTTGTGGGCATTCCCGTTAGTGAGGGATCGGCCAGGTCTTTATTCGCTCTTGGGAAAATTCCCCATCCTTTCCGAAAAGGATTTCAGTCCTGTCCGAAGAGGACTCCAGTCCTTTTCGAAGGAAACTCCAGTCCTTTTCGGACAGGACTGGCCTTTCCTTCGAAGAGAGCTGTATGCCCTTTAGAAGTCCTTAACGGATAAATGGTTTTTCAAGGGGTTGGAATACATTTCCAGGATTTTTCCCCTGAGGAAAGCCTCATCCTTGTTCGGTAAGACTATTTTCTCGATTTGTCCGTTCAGGTAGTTCTCGAAAGCGACCTTGTCTTTCGGGCTGTAATGATCCTTGAATCGATTCGTTCCCATGCGCATGTCGTAGGCGACGTAGTTGCAGGGATAGAAACGGTAGTTAAGATAGATCTCACGGTCGATGATATTGGCGATCCTGTTGACCAGCTCGTTCTTCTCGAGGTTGGGATCCAGAGTCGCTAACTTCTCGTTGATCGGATTGGTGATCGTGAAATGAACACGTCCTTTATTGTTAAGGATTCCTGTTTCCATGTTCAGCAGGTCGTCTCTTTGCGACTTGACGAAATTAGGATCATCCCTTTTCTGCTGGAACTCTTGCGCCTTCAGGTAATCACACGGGTCGTACTCGTAGGAGATAGCGACTGGCACGATGTTAAGCTCCATCAGGTTATATAACAGGTTGCCTTTGTCGCCTCCCATATTCAGCATCTTAAGTACGCTGCTTTGGGTCTTGTCGTTTGAGTCTTTCGCACGACCCTCGCGCTGAGCGATCCAGATGGATTCTTTGGTTTCCCTGATGGTGTGGTGGATGTAGGCGGACAAAGTCTGGCTAACGTCCAGCATTTGCCGGACAGAGACACCACGCTTGACGATAAAACTGTTGTTCAATCGTACCAGGGTTTTGATCCAGGGGCGAATCAACAGGTTATCACCAATGGCGATCTGCGTAGGTCCATAGCCGACGTCATACAGCATGACGTTGAGGAAACCCACGTCGAGGACAATATCCCTATGGTTTGAGATAAAGGTACAGGCGGCCTTGTCTTTAGGCAATCGGCTGCGCCCTGATATGGTCAGGGAGAATGTCGTCTTTTTAGCGACCGTCATGACCGCGTCATACCCGAACGTGCTCTTGAATTCCTCTTTGGTCTTGCAGGCACGCATGGCTTCCGCGAATTTGTCCCAACAAAGGTCGGGCTTGATGTAACGTAAGGCTCTCGCGAAATCCTCATTCGCGATAAGCTCCTCGATCGCCTCCTTGACTTCGTCGTTATTCAACGGGCGAATCTCGTCAAAATTGTAAGAAACATTTCCTGTCTCCATAAGTCCTTGATGCTTTAATCTCTACCTTTCAGTTCGTTCTCAATAATCTCAGTCATTACGTCCTTGATGTCAAGACCAGCGGCGCGAACTTGCTGAGGAATAAAGCTTGTCGCCGTCATTCCGGGAGTAGTGTAGATCTCCAACAAGACGGGTTCACCGTCTTCCGGTATGATGTAATCCACGCGTATTAGTCCTTTGGCGCCCAAAATGTCGTAAATGCGAGAGGTCTCACTCTGCACTTTTTCGGTTAACTCCTGAGAAATACGGGCGGGCGTAATTTCTTTCACCTGTCCGTTATATTTAGCGTCGAAATCGAAGAACTCATTTTCCGTGACAACTTCCGTAATGGGAAGCAGACGTGTTACCTTATCGGTCTTGTAGCAACCACAAGTCACTTCCGTTCCGGAGATGAAGCTTTCGATCACAACCTCCTTGCCCTCCTTGAAGGCCTTTTCAATAGCGGGTTGTATATCCGATTCATTCTTGACCTTGGTTACGCCGAAACTGCTGCCGCCATCATTGGGCTTGACAAAAACGGGTAATCCCAAACGTTGGACAACCTCCTCGTTGGAGACTTCTTGTCCTTTGAACAAATGGATAGACTTTGCTATTTTCACCCCAAAGTTATGCAAATATTGGTTGCAAACAAATTTATTGAAGGTTATCGTACTGGCCAGCATGCCGCAAGAGGAATAAGGCATGTCGATCATGTCGAAATAGGCTTGCAGACGGCCATCCTCTCCCGGTGTTCCGTGAATCGTGATGTAGGCGAAATCAAAATGCTGTTTCTGCCCTTTCTCAAGGAAGCTGAAATCGTTCTTGTCGATTGGAACCTGCTCGCCATCAGCCAGTCTGACGTTCCATTCCCCTTTTTTGATAGTCGCGATGTATAAGTCGTATTTATCCTTGTCAATAAAAGAGTATAATCCTTCCGCACTTTTCAGGGAGATTACGATTTCTGAGGAATCTCCACCAGCGATAATCGCAATTTTCTTTTTCATCTTATCATTCTTTTGAGTTCGCGTATATTCGCCATTTGTCTATCAACTGTCGCATGTCGTCTGGAAGCTCGGAATCGAAAAACATCTCTTTCTTGGTTGTGGGATGTATGAAACCAAGTGTTTTCGCGTGCAAGGCCTGACGTGGGCAAATAGCGAAACAGTTCTGAACGAATTGTCTGTATTTCGTAAATGTTGTTCCTTTAAGGATCTCATGGCCACCATAGCGCTCATCGTTGAAGAGGGTGTGACCAATGTGTTTCATATGGACACGGATCTGGTGTGTCCGACCGGTCTCCAGACGGCACTCGACGAGAGTGACATAGCCCAGTCTCTCGAGCACCGTATAATGCGTGACAGCATGCTTCCCTTGATCGCCATCGGGGAATACGGTCATTTGCATCCGGTCTCTCGGGTCGCGACCGATATTTCCCTCAATCCGGCCCTCATCCTCCTTGACAATACCCCAAACTAAGGCCCTGTATTTGCGCTTGGTCGTCTTGTTGAAGAACTGCAGGCCCAAGTCACTCTTGGCTTCCGGCCGTTTGGCTACGACGAGGAGCCCGGAAGTGTCCTTGTCAATTCGGTGCACCAATCCAAGACGGGGATCCGAAGGGTCATACATGGGATCATCTTTCAGGTAATAGGCTAACGCATTGACCAGCGTGCCCGTATAATTACCGTGCCCGGGGTGTACGACAAGTCCTGCGGGTTTGTTGACCACCAACAAATCCTCGTCCTCATAAACGATGTTCAGGGGAATATCCTCGGGAATGATTTCCATCTCTCGCCGCGGACGGTCCATGACAATGGAGATCACGTCCAGGGGCTTGACCCGGTAGTTGCTCTTGACCGGCTTATTGTTGGCCAGCACACAACCTGCTTCCGCCGCCAGTTGGATACGGTTGCGGGTAGCGCCCATCATGCGGTCGACCAGAAACTTGTCGACACGGATCAGCGATTGCCCTTTGTCCGCCACGAAGCGGAAATGCTCATACAGTCCGTCGGGAAGTCCTTCACCTTCGGGTTGGAGCAAATCATCTGTTTGCTCGTCGTCTATCTCATCCAGGAAGTCTATCATCGTTAAAACCAATTTTCCACGTCGCTGTCGAGTGGTTCGACAGGTATGCTGTCCAACGAAAGGGAATCAGGTTGCATATTGGGGTCGCCGCTGCTGATCTTCAAGGTGAGTGGCGCGTTAAGTGGCACGTACTCGCCCTTAGACAACGGGCGTTGGTTTAATTCGACCGCTACGGCCAAATCCTTATATTCGCCCGCGACGTATTCGATCTCGACCGATGAGAATCCGATGGAGCGCAAGAGCGCGTATGCTTGTCGGAAAGACAGGTCTTGAATCTCGGGGATTTTACCCATTTGGGAGGTCTGGGCATTGATCGTAACGAAAACAATGCGGTTCTCCTTGACTTTCGATCCGGCGACAGGCACCAACTCAACAATAGCACCCGGTGCGACATCCTTCGAGAAGACGGAGTCGACCACGTTATAGCGCAGCTTGCTGTTCTTGAAGAACTCGTCCGCTTCATCAAGCGTCAGCCCCTTGACATCGGGAACAACAACAGCCTCGTTGTGCAAGGTATAATGGTCTAGCCATTGAAGCGTACCAATAATGATCGCTATGGTAAGGACAATCGCCAACAGGAGGTTGACGACGATGGGGCCTTTTATCAGTTTCAGTAAAAAATCTTTCATTCGGAATTTTGTTTCAGGACGGCCCAAAATTAGGTAAAAAAAGAGAGA